>JAVRLB010000001.1:0-95336 GCA_031961865.1 Thermoplasmatota archaeon
TTATCTTACTGGCAATATAATATTTTCTAATGTTATTGTTACTTTTATATTGATACTTGCATTTTCAGCAATTTCACCAATCGGTGAGATCATAGCGGGTGCAGCTTCAAACAGCAAATTTGCACTTATTGGAGCATGGAGAACTGCAGCACAGGACATCAGTTATGAAGTACCGTTATTGATTGCAGCGCTGGGTGTGATAATGATGGCATCATCCACAAACGTGAATAACATAGTCGCCGCTCAAAGTATACCATTTATAATTTTGCAACCTCTCGGTTTTATTGTGTTTTTTATGGGGATGTTGGCCAAGGCATCACTGGTTCCGTTCGATTTGCCAGAAAGTGAAAGTGAGCTAGTTGCAGGATTTCAGACCGAATATTCCGGGCTTAGGTTTGGATTATTTTATTTAGGAGTATTTGGGAATGTGTTCTTGGTATCATTGCTCATCTCAACTCTCTATCTAGGTGGGTATGGTGGGTTCTGGTTTTTGCCAGGCGTAATTTGGTTACTTATAAAAACGTTTATTCTAGTATTCATATTCTTGTCATTCTGGATTGCAATGCCTAGAGTGAGGGTAGATCTGTTTATGAAATTCGGGTGGAAGTATCTTTTACCCATCGCATTGATCAACTTGATCTGGGTTACTATATATGTTATGTGGTGGTAAAAATGGGTGATAAATTAAAAGGAATCAGAGGCGTATTGAAAGGGTTCAGGATAGTGTTTTCATATTTTACTAAGAAGAGAATTACTTTTCAGTATCCAGAAGAGAAAAGGGAATTACCAGAGCGTTTTAGAGGGAGGGTGACTCTGGACTTGGATACTTGTATCGGGTGCAGTTTATGTTCTCAGATTTGCCCTAACCACTGTGATGTAATGGTAGAATATGATTATGAGAACGGTAAAAACAAGAGAAAGATTTATCCATCAGTAGATATAGGAAAATGTATCTACTGCGGGCTCTGTCAAGAGATATGTCCAACCGGGTCTATAACATTGAGCAAGGATTATGAAACTGCTAGATACAAGAAAGATTTTGAGTATCTACCTGACAGGTTATCAAAACCAGAATCTGAGGTGAACAGGCAATGATAGAATATCTATTTTTGTTGATCGGGCTGATCACAATTGCATTTGCTATCATAGCAGTGCATGAAAAAAATTTGTTACATTCAGCTATTTATTTAATGTTTGTATTAATATCAATAGCCGCATTATTTATAATATTGGGGGCTCAGTATCTGGGTGCAATCCAGATTCTGGTGTATGTCGGAGCAGTAATTACATTATTATTGTTTACGATAATGCTATCTGGGGGTGAAGAATCTGAAGAATAGTTTAGGTGCAGTAATAGCAATACTGTTTTTTGTCGCGATATTTTCATACATATACACATCTACTCAAACACTAGTACCATACACGGAGAACATAAAAACACTGGCGCAACAGATTTTTGGGCCTTATGTTTTAGCATTTGAACTTCTCTCGGTACTGCTTGTTATTGCGATGTTGGGCGCACTTTATCTTGCTGAAAGGGGGAATAAAGAATGACTCCAATACCATTACTTTACGTATTATCAATTAGCCTAGCATTATTTTCGGTTGGACTATATGGATTGTTGACTGTAAAAGGAGGAATAAAATTATTGATAAGCATAGAAATATTGATCAATGCTGCAAACTTGAATCTTGCAGGCATAGCCTCTTTTTACAATGATGCAAATGGAATTATATTCGTACTTTTTTCAATAGCTATCGCGGCAGCAGAATCTGTAGTAGGATTTGCGATACTTGTTGCTTTAAGGCGAAAAACCTCTGGAATCAGTCTTAGCTCTTTGAAAGATTTAAGGTGGTAACATGAATAATATAGAGATCTTTGGATTCTTAATATTTCTAATACCCATGATTGCATTTCCAATAACGTTACTTGCTGGGAAATTAAAGAAAGGTGTGGCAGGAATAATAGCCACTTCTTCCATATTTCTATCTTTCTTGCTGGCACTGTTCATATTTATCACAGACGGGCATAACATACAGATCAACCCTGTTATTGTAACGTTCCCATGGTTCTTCAATTTTACGTTTGGTATATATTTAGATTCATTAGCTTTAGTAATGGTCTTAATGGTTTCGGGAGTTTCGTTTTTAATACATCTTTTTGCGATCGGATACATGGGGAAAGATCCTGCTAGAAACGTGTATTTTGCTGAAACTGCATTGTTTACATCTGGAATGCTTGGGCTTGTGCTCACCTCTAACATGCTACTGTTTTTTATATTCTGGGAGCTTGTGGGTGTGTGTTCATATCTTTTGATCGGGTTCTGGTGGTATAAGCCGAACGCAGCTGCAGCGGCTAAAAAAGCATTTATAGTAACCAGGGTTGGAGATGTGATGTTCTTATTCGGCATTGCAGTATTATACTATTCAATGGTAAATATTGGAATATCAGATCCTTTATCCATCCCCGTATTTTTGCAGAATATATCAAAGATCAGTTCTACCAACTTGACACTCATAGGCATACTATTCTTAGGTGGAGCTATGGGGAAATCTGCACAGTTCCCGTTGCATGTATGGATCCCTGATGCGATGGAAGGACCGGCAACAGTATCTGCGTTGATACATGCTGCCACAATGGTAACTGCAGGAATATATCTCGTTGCAAGAGTTTTTCCAATTTACCTAGATTCAACCACTGCTTTGATGGCAGTGCTTTTTGTAGGAGCATTTACTGCATTTTATGCAGGAACTCTTGGGCTTGTAGTTAATGATATAAAGCGAGTTCTGGCATATTCAACAATCAGCCAATTAGGGTACATGCTTGCTGCTCTGGGAATTGGATTAGTCATTGGTCAGGCCGCAATTTCTGCAAGCATATATCACCTGATTGTGCACTCGTTTTTAAAAGCACTGTTATTCATGTCAGCTGGTGCGATACTGTTCGCATTGTTGGACACAAGGGATATCAGGAAGATGGGTGGATTATGGAGAAAGATGCCAATTACAATAACAATGATGTTCATAGGAGCATTAACGCTGATAGGATTTCCGTTAACTGCAGGATTCTTCAGCAAGGATGAAATAATATCTTTAGCATATGTATTTTACCAGTCTAACGGGGATATATTACCATGGCTGTTTCTTGTGCTTGGTGCATTTTTAACAACATTATACACATTCAGAATGTTCTTTTTGGTAGCACTAGGCAAACCAAAAAGCTATGCTGCAGAGCATGCGAAAGATCCACCATGGATAATGATTATACCTCTTGCGGTTCTGGCTGTATTGTCTCTCATTTTCGGAATATGGCAGGATCCTTTTTATTCATATGTAGCTGGCATACCAGCCGATCACGTGAATCTTCTGATAGAGTATACTCCAACAATATTGATGTTTGCAGGGTTAGGCATTGCGTATATATTCTATGGCAACAGAAGGCTGGATGCTTCAAAAGTAGCTGCAGCGAGCGGTCCTTTTTACAGACTTTTGAAATCTAAATATTATTTAGACTATATATTCACAAACTTAATTGCTGAAAGGATAGTGGTGTTTGTATCTATGATTACTTATTTGTTTGATAAGTACATAATTGACGGAATTGTAAATGGAGCTGCGAAACTTGTATATATAGCAGGAAGAATTTCGAGAAAATTGCAGACTGGCGTTATACAGAACTATACTGCATTTTTGATAATAGGTGCCATAGTGTTATTAATAATACTTAGAATCTGGGGGGTATGGCTATGAGCTATCTGTTACTTATCCTTCTATTAATTCCTCTGATTACAAGCCTGATCCTGTTCTTTACAAGATCTAAATATTCCAAGTACATTGCAGTAGCAGGTACATTAGTGACTCTGATATATTCAATCTATCTCTTTACGCAGTTTTTATTTGTGTCTGGCTACCAGCTAGTTTTAAACATTTCGTTATCATCACAGTATGGAATTAGCTTTTATCTGGGAGTAGATGGTCTGAGCCTTCCACTTGTAATACTGACTTCCGTTGTACTTTTAATCGCAGTGTGGTATCAGAAACATACAGAGAGAGAAAACCTGTACTATGGATTGTTATTATTCCTGGAATTCGGATTGATGGGCGTGTTTATATCTCTGGACTTTTTCATATTTTACATATTCTGGGAGCTTGTATTGATTCCCGGCTACTTTTTGGTTGGCAGATGGGGTGGTAGAAGAAAAGATTATGTATCCATCAAGTTCCTGATATATACTCACGTGGGATCTCTGTTTATGTTACTTTCTATATTTACCCTATATTATTATAATGGAATACAGAACTATTTTACATTCAGCATACCTATATTGTTGCAAAATATTGGATCACTGCACATCCCTACACTATGGAGCAGTTTTATAGTATTCGGGTTCATGCTTGCGTTTCTAATAAAACTACCAACCGTACCGTTGCATACATGGGCTCCGGATGCATATGTAGAGGCTCCTGATTCTGCAAGCATGATATTTTCAGGAGTAATGTCAAAAATGGGTGCTTATGGACTGTTCAGATTCATATTATCTTTTGCTCCGATAATGAACTCTACTGAATATTATATTTTGTTAGGGCTTGGAATACTGAGCTTGCTTTATGCATCTCTATCGGCACTGGCTCAAAAAGACCTGAAAAGACTGGTATCTTACGCGAGCATTGGGCACATGTCTTTTATCACCATTGCGGTTGCGATAGGCATAATGTTCACCGGCCCAATCAGGAATCTGGCAGTTGCGGGTGGAATGTTTTATATGTTTGCCCATGGCATAATCATCGTAATATTATTCGGCTCTGTTGGTGCAGTTGAGAGAGCCACAAATTCAAGAATAATAGGAGACCTTGGCGGACTGACCAAGAAAATGCCATATCTGGCATTTATTATGACCGCCGGATTCTTGGCATCGCTTGGGCTGCCAGGATTTGCAGGATTTATAGCCGAGTTTTCTATAATAATAGGAGCATATCCATTCATACACTATCTAATAGTGCTGATATTGGTGGGTGTGGTGTTAGTGGCAAGCTATCATTTATGGGCATTGCAGAGAGCTATTTTTGGTCCATATAACGAAACTTTAGGAAATATTAAAGATATGGCCAGACACGAGTTCTGGCCAATGCTTATGGCACTATTGATAGCATTGTTTCTGGGCATCTATCCAACAGTGTTGTTTAAAATAATTACCTTATTTAGTGGAGGTGCATAAAAGTGAATATAATACCAATTTATCCTGAACTCATAATGGGAATAGGCGCTTTCTTAGTGATATTACTTGGAATGGTAACACAAAATAACAGAGTATTGGCAGGACTTTCTGCTGCTGTAGCCCTGTTTTCTCTTGCGACAATACTGTTAAACTTTTCAAACACTGCAACATTGTTGTCAAACAGTATTCAGATCACATCATTGGGGAATCTGTTTAATCTATTGTTCATTACAGCTCTACTGTTTACCCTTTACTCTTCAGTGAGAGATACTAAGTCTAGGCCTGAAATATATTATGCACTGCTCCTCTTTGCAACACTGGGAATGATGTTTGTATCCTTTTCAAATAACCTTATAATGATCTTCGTTGCATTTGAAACGTCCAGTATTGCTACATATGCACTTACCGCGTATAACAAGGAGAAGAGAGCTTTAGAAGCATCTTTGAAATACTTTGTTACGGGTGCTGTATCTTCGGCATTTTTAGTGTTTGGAATATCATATTTGTATCTAGCATCTGGATCGTTCAGCTTCAGTGCTTTGTATACAGTATCTAACACCTATTCAATAATCGGATTAGTATTGCTGGTTGTCGGATTTGGATTCAAACTTGCACTGTTTCCGTTTCATTCTTGGGCAGTGGATACATATACCGGTGCGAGATCTTCTATGTCTGCATTTTTGTCAACTGGCAGTAAATTGATGGCGTTGATAGCTATTGTAAGGCTCATATTATTTGCATTTTACGGAATGAAATATGATGTGTATATAATATTCGCAATACTATCTGTTTTGACCATGACCTTCGGAAACATTGTTGCACTGGTCCAGAAAGATGTAAAGAGAATGCTTGCATATTCTTCCATTGCCAATGCAGGATATCTTAGCTTGTTTTTTGTCATTGCTGGATATACTTATAACAATACGATCTTGGAATATGGCCTTGCAGCATTGCTAATATTTTCAATTGCGTATCTGTTTATGAAAGCAGGATTGTTTATAGCTACTAGCCCTTTTGAAGGCGGAGATGCATTTTTGGACAGATTTGCAGGGCTCGGTAAAAAAGCACCGTTGTTCGGGGTATCTATTGCGCTGTTATTAATGTCACTTGCCGGAATACCTCCAACTCTAGGGTTTGTGGGGAAGTACTATCTGTTTCTCACCTTGATAGAATCTAACTTGTTGTGGCTTGCTATTATAGCAATAATAAACAGTGCGATTTCAGTGTTCTATTATTTCAGGGTAATTATGTACATGTACTGGAAGCCGTCAAACGAGCCGATAAAAGTAGGATCACAGATTATGATACCGGTATTTATAGCGGCAATGGCAGTGATAATCTTGGGAATTTTAAGTCCTTACCTGATCGGTCCTCTAAATCATATTGCAACCGTTTTCTTGGGAGGGATATAAATGATTATTGATTTTTACTTGACTATTTACGATACCGAGCTTATCAATGGAGACATAAAAAAAGCATATAACGCACTTAAAAAAATAGAGCGCTATGCCAGAAAGAATAGCGGTTCAAAATATGCTGACGGTGCGTACAAGTTTGCTGAAATAAACATTAAAGTTCTGGAAAGAAAGATGGACATGAGCGTTGCAAGATCTGAATTGTTGAGCATTGCAGAAACATATCCTGATTTTTATCTATATAACAAGGTAGAGATTGAAGATCCTAAAGTAGCAGCCATGGCATATATCTTCAGGCTCGAATATGCATTGAATCGTTATGATCCAGCATATCCAGCATTTAATATGCAGAGGTGTGATGATTTATGAATCATTGTTTCAAAGAATTTGAGGAACATAAATCTGAAGAATCTGCAGTCGAGTGTTTGAGATGCCTGAAAGAACACTATGAAGAGATATTTTTTGATGACACTGAAAAGAGATTGAAACTTGCAAGTGAAGAGTGGGATAAAGAAGTAACCAAGTATCTGGTTGAGATCAGTGATATATTGAATGTTAAGAGCAGAGAGCAGTTTATTGAGGTAAAAGAAAAATATAATTTAACAATCTATTGAAAAAATAGAAGTTGTTAAATATCTCTTTTATAATTATTATTTAGATGGAAATAGATAGAGTATCTACGGGATGCGATGCGTTTGACCAGCTTTTGAATGGTGGAATTGAAAAGGGGCATATTACAGAGATATTTGGAGAAGGTGGGTCAGGGAAGACTAATATTTGCATAGAAACTGCAATAACAGAATCTAAAAAAGGGAATAAAGTTGTTTATATAGACACAGAAGGAATTTCTGCAGAGCGGTTGTATCAGATATTAAACAATGCGCCTGAAGAAACATTGAAAAATATTTATTTTTTCAGGTCTTACTCTATAGAGGATCAAGAAGAGATGATGAGCAAAGCGATCTCGTTAATAGAAGAGCAAAAAGACATATCTCTGTTAATAGTAGATTCACTTACCGAGTTTTACAGGGCAGAGCTTTCAAATGGAACATCCACGAAAGCAAAACTGTTCTTATCGAAGGAGCTTACAAATCTATCTAAAATAAGCAAAAAAAGAAATGTGGCAGTGCTTGTAACCAACCAGGTTTACCTGGATATTAACACAAAAGATATTATGCCATTAGGAGGGTATATACTGAATCATATAGCAAAAACTATAATCCTGCTTAGAAAGGTAGGAAGAGGGAAAAGAGAAGCAATACTTCAAAAGCACAGATCCATAGAAGAGGGTAGAACAGTGACTTTAAAAATAACAAACATTGGTTTTGAAAGAGACTTGGAGGATCAGTAAAATGGGAGTTGACATATCTTCTATTATGGAGATACAGAGCATTCAATTTAAAGATCTAAATGGAAAAGTAATAGCGATTGACGCTTACAACGCACTTTATCAGTTTCTTTCTATAATAAGACAGGCAGATGGAACTCCATTAAAGGATTCTGCTGGCAGGATTACTTCCCATATCTCCGGGCTTTTTTACAGAACAAGCAATATATTAGAATTTGGAATTAAACCGGTATATGTGTTTGACGGAAAGCCACCGGAACTGAAAAGATCAGTTATTGAGAAAAGGAATGCGATAAGAAGCAATGCAGAAGCAGAATGGAAAACGGCAATGGAATCTGGAAATATAGAAGAGGCTAGAAAATGGTCTCAGCAATCTTCAAGGGTAAACAGGGAAGTGGTTGAAGAATCCAAAAAATTGTTAGATTATATGGGAGTAGCGTGGATTCAGGCACCTTCTGAGGGCGAGGCGCAGGCATCATATATGGCCAGAAAAGGAGATGCATACGGAGTTGGATCACAAGATTACGATTCTCTTCTGTTCAATGCCCCATATCTGTTGAGAAACCTTACAGTATCGGGAAAGAGGAAGATGCCTGGCAAAAAAGTTTATAAAGAGATCTCTCCAGAAATGATAGACCTTGCTAAAAATTTAAAAAATCTGCAGATTACACGTGAACAGCTTGTAGATATTGGTATTTTGATAGGAACTGACTTTAATGAAGGCATAAAGAATATAGGGCCAAAAAAAGCACTTTTGCTCATTAAAAAATATGGAAAGCTAGAAAACATAGAAAAAGAAAAAGGATTTAAGATTGAAAATTATGAGCAGGTGAAATCCATATTTTTAAATCCTGATATAGCTCCAGAGTATAAGATTGAATGGAAACAAATTGACGATTTGAAACTTGCAGAGTTTTTATGCGAAGAACATGATTTTTCTAAAGAACGTGTAAGTTCCGTCATTGAAAAATTGAGGCTGGTCCAGAAAAATAAAGCTCAAAAAGATTTAAGCGAATGGCTCTGATGCTTTTTTCATGAGTTTTATAGGTTTTGATAGATGCCTGCGTGCTATACTGGGAACCTCGTAATAATTCAATGTTAAAGATCTGGGTAATTCTACTTTTTCATAATTAAGACTTTTAGTGCCGCAAATTCGGCACCGATAGCCTTTTTCTCTGCCTATAGACTCCATCTTCTTATGACATATCGGGCAGACAGGTGGTATGTTTTTCATTATTTTTTGCAACTTTAGGATCTCTATTTTTTCAATATTAATTGTATTTTCGCCTTTTCTTTTTCCTCCAAATACTTTTAATTCATCTCCTATCACTAGATTATTAACAATATCTCTGAACTCTTTTGTAGGCTCATATGCAGCACAGGTGATCTTGCCAGTACTGTCAGAAAGCTGAAAGAGCACATGTCCACCTTTTATTATTCTTGGCGAGGATATCACTTTTCCTGTCAACATTACGCTTTCGTATTCTCTAATGTCCGCAATTTTTTTTCTCAGTATATGATCATCAGTACCCTGGTTTGTCTCAAAGATTAGGTAACTTTCAAATTTGGCGGTAATTATTTTCAGGCATCTCTGTAACTCTTTAGGATCTGTGCCTCTTACTCCATATAAAACAGGGGTTTTAGAGTTTGGCTTGATAGAGATATGTTTGTTTCTGTAATCATAGTTATCAAAAGTATGCTTTAGTCTTTTGTCTAGATATATGACTTCTTCAGCGCTGATTTCTCTGGAATTGTGCCATTGCTTCTCGTTCAGATAGGTTATAAGTTCGTATGTTTTGTGTTTTGCTCTCCATGCTATTGCTGCGGAAGCACCGATTATGCCTCTCCCATTCTTGTATTTTTTAAATGTTGTATTTTTAAGTTCTTTTTCAACATCCTCGATATTTACCACTGATCTAACAGCGTTCCAGTACATTTTTTCGCTAAGTTTTTTGCTAGATATTACAATTCCCGGGTTTGTGTTTTCATCTTCAAATATTGCATATTTTTCAACAATTCTTTTTATATCATCCACAATATCTGGAGCTATATGAACATCCTTTGAAGAGGGATATGCAAATATCTTTTTTCCTTTTATAGCTCCTGCAAGAAATTTTGATCCTCTACCTTTTCCGAATTTGAGGCATATTGCGCCGTTACCTCTGGTTTTCCATGGTATGTTTGGGTTCAGCCGCACAAGTCTGGGATATCCAATAAGGTCAAGTCCCAAATTTTCAATTAACGATACTGCTAGATATGTGGTACACATCCCTTCTGTAGAATCGGTATCATCTATTCCGATATATATGCCAGCCATTTACAGAGCCTATTCCCATTCTATTGTAGCAGGGGGCTTATTAGTGATATCATAAACAACCCTGTTAACGCCTTTTATGGAATTTGTAATTTTTATAGAAATCTCATCCAATAAATCAAAAGGTATTTTGCTGAACGTACCAGACATTCCATCTATAGACTCTATAGCTCTCAATGCTATTGTATATCCAAATGCCCTCTTGTCTCCGTGGACACCCACGCTTCTCGTAGATAATAATACCGCAAAAAATTGCCATGGTTTCTGTATCTTTCCATCTCTTACCGCTTTATATATCTCCGTTTCAAAGATATAGTTTGCATCTCTCACGATTTCTAATTTTTCGGAAGTGATCTCTCCCATAACCCTTATTGCAAGACCAGGTCCAGGAAATGGTTGCCGTTCAGAAACACTAAGCCCAAGATATCTTGCTAATTCTCTGACCTCATCTTTATAAAGATCTCTCAATGGCTCCAAGATCCTCAATTTGATATCTTTTGGTATACCCCCTACATTATGATGAGTTTTGATGGTTTCTCTCAGCTCGTCTCCAGATTCTATCCAGTCTGGCGCTATCGTGCCTTGAACTAAATAATGTGCACCAAACTTCTCTGCTTCTCGCTCAAATATTCTTATAAATGTTTCTCCGATAACCTTTCTTTTTTGTTCCGGATCCACTATTCCTTTCAAACCATTTAGAAATGTGTTGGTTTCTGATAAACTTAAAAAATTTATGCCCAACCCTCTTAACATCTCAATAACTTCTTCACTTTCATATTTTCTCATCAAACCTGTATCTATGAATATGGCCTCTAGATTAGTGCCTATAGCTTTGCTTACTAGTATCGCAGCTACTGTGCTATCCACCCCTCCGGACACTGCAATAACCGCCTTATCGTTTTTTACAGTTTCTCTAATATTTAATATAACTTCTTCCACAAATTTTGATGCATCAAAAATCTTTAGTTTGGTCATTTATATCCACTCCTACTTATCCTGCTCTAAGAAACTCTTTAGTTCTCTCTCATTTTCTTCTTCTATGTTTTTTATATCTTCCGTCTGAAATTTCTTCAATCTATTTGCTAACATTTCTGATCCCACAGCTAAAATGCGTGCTGCCAGCAAAGCTGCATTTTTTGCATTATCTATACCTATAACTGCTACAGGAACACCTTTTGGTAACTGTACCATAGAAAGTAATGAATCATAAGGTACCTTCCCTGATAGCGGAACACCTATCACGGGCTTTAAAGTATATGAAGCTATAAATCCTGGCAATGCAGCACTTAGCCCAGCAAACGCTATGAATATCTTTGCATCACTTTTAATAATGTGATCTCTCAAATGATCCGGAGATCTATGTGCAGATATTATAGATATTTTATACTCAATTTTTAGTTGCTTTAAAACAGAAACGCAGTCTTTTAAAACAGGTAAGTCGCTCTTGCTACCTAAAATTATTTCAATATCCATAAATAGGAAAAAAAGAAACAGTAAATAAATATTATGTTTTCATGATTACTGCTAAAAATATCAAAAACCCAATAACTACCCCAATGATAGCAGCTCCAGCATAAAATAACGTTGGATATATTATCTGCCCAGTCATAAAGCCAACCTCATGCTGAATGCTGTATTTATATACTATATATATTATTCCAATTATCAGACCTACAACTAATAGTATAGATCCTGCAATTCTGCTCTTTCCACTACCAAAATAGGCTGTAAAAATTCCCAATATAAATAATGTAAGAGCGAACAAAGATATGATAACTCCAATAAACGAATCTAAAGTTAACATTTTTTTGCACCGTCCTAGTTTTAGAATTTAATACCTGTTAATGTCTTTGTATCTATAACGCCAGAAATGTTTCTTATCTGGTCCACGACTATTTTTCCTAATTCATTGAAATCTTTAGCATCTATTTTAGCGATTAAGTCATACTCCCCGAACAATGGATGCAATTCTACAATTTCTTTAATGTTTTTTAATGCATTATATACATCATGCTCTTTTCCCGGCGCAGTACTGATTAACACAAAGCCTACAGCCATTAAAATCACCTATTAAATGTAATATCTATCCATATTATAAAACTTTCTAAATAGGAGCGGGTACAATCAAGAAATAGAAACTGTCAATTCTTAGTTGAAAATTTTACTTACTCTTTGAGAGGATAGAATCTAAGATTACGGTACCGTCGTCATTTTCATTTTTAAGGTGAAGGTAAAAACACAGATATATCTTTGTATATAAACGAAAAGTTGACAATTTCAAAAATAAAAAAATTTAATAAATACTAAAGCTTATGCGAGATGAGTGAAATATGAGTGCATATAATGAATTTGTATCAAGTTTATCGGATAAAAGAAAGAATATAGATAATAATATAGATAGATACATTAGAAATAGATACAGTGATGAAATATTTGATTTAATAAAATATATTACTAGTCATGGAAAAAGACTACGTGGTTTGCTTTTAACAATTGCGAGCGAAGCATACAACGGAAACAATATAAAAACTGAAAATCTGGCGGTTAGTGCAGAGCTAGGACATTCAGCCAGTTTAGTCCACGACGACATTATGGATCGCACAAGAGAAAGAAGAGGCACCGAATCGTTCTGGGTTAAATATGGCCTTGAAAGGGGTATAATATTACCGCATATTCTTATTTCCGAATCTTTAAATATAGCAAGAAATGAAGGAGAAGAATTTGTAAGAATTGGTATTTCAACATGGCAAAGAGCCTCTTATGGTCAATATCTTGATTTTATTGCAGAAGAAGAAAAGAATCATGATAAACTCGATTATTTAAACGTAATTGATTTAAAGAGCGGGTCCTTATTTGAAGGCGCGGTTGAAACAAGCGCTTACATAGTAAAAGGATCCAAGCAGTTTATAGAAGAAGCCAAGAATTTTGGGAAGTTGTTAGGAATATCTTATCAGATAAGCGATGATTTCATCGGCGCTATTTTGAGTGAAGAGGGTGGCGGAAGCAACAAGCTTTTTAAATATTATATGCTTAAAAAGGGAATAGACATCTCAAATAAAGACAAAACATTTAATTTTGTTTTAGACTGGATAAAAAGAGAATTTAATCAGCTCAATAAGAATAAAGAGTTTTATCTTACTGATACCTTAAGATTTTTTTTGGTATATTCAATTGTGGAGATATTCAGAGAAACTAATGAATACGTATCACAGGTTAAAGAAACACTAGAAAATATTTTAATCTGAATTATTCACTTTTTTGTTCTTTAAAGCTTCATCTTCCAGAAGAAGTTCTCCAATCAGATCTTTTATTTTCCATTCGATAGACACGGGGGTAGTTACTGCAACAATAGTTTTTTTCAAAGACTCATTATTTTTTAAGACATCGAATATGATATTGATCTCTTTATTTGAAAAGCCATGCAGAATCATCACCTTTCTTTCTCCAGTAGCAGTATCAGAATCATCTAGTTTTTTAAACATAAATATTGGTAAAAAGATCAGTTTATATAATTTTTTGCAATTACAGACGTTGCCTGAAAATTTAGTAACCAGGCACACACGTTTTACTTTTTCTGAAAGTTAAAAAAATACCTATAACTGAAAATGCAAGAAGAATGGAATGAAGAAGAAGAGGATGATAGCATTGATAGAGGAACGAAGATGATCCTTGATGGCTCACTTTATGGTTCTCTATATAGTGAAAGTATGCTGGAAGTGGCATACTAATCCCGGAATATTACAAAAAGTGAAAATTATAGTTCGGTCTGATGGTTTATTACCGTCATAGAGAGAAACGATCCTTTCAACTCTTCGTTGATAGCCAAGGATATATCTGTATTTTTTACATTTGCCTTAGAAATGAAAATGACAACTGTACCGTAATCTGTGTTCCTGCCATCCAAAGATTAAGTAAAATTTTCAACTAAGAGTTGACACCCTCTGAGAAACACAAAATTAAAAAATGGGATTGGAATATAGTATAATTATGATGCACGTAAATGAAAGGCAAATGAAACAGATGATGAAAAAGATGGGAATGCAAACTAAAGATATAGAGGCTGAAGAAGTATATATCAAAGGTATTTCCAAAGATTATAAGATCTCAAATCCTAAAATTACAGTTGTAGAGGTGCAAGGGCAGAAAGTACTGCAGATAATCGGAGATATGAAAGAAATAGATAAAGAAAAACCAGTTTACAATGAAGAAGATCTGAATATTGTAATCTCACAAACAAATGTATCCAAAGAAGAGGCTATTGAAGCGTTGAAATCAACTAATGGATCGCCGGCAGAAGCGATAATATACATAATGAATAAACATGGATCTAATTGAAGAAGTTTTGAAAAAGATAGTACCTTCGTCACAGCAAAGAAATAAAATTGAAAGAATTGTTGCAGAGACTAAGTCTAAAATAATTTTACAAATAAAAAAATTGAATTTAAATGCAGATGTGGTGTTGGTTGGGAGCATTGCGAAAGACACTTATATAAACAATACAGATATTGATTTTTTTGTTAGATTTTCAAAAGAATATGAAGAGTTGTTATTAAAAAAATACATAATAGATATAGGTTCTTCTATCTTTAAGAACTATGAACTTAAATATGCACAGCACCCATACGTTAGTGGAAAAATAGAAGAGATTGATGTGGAGTTAGTTCCCTGTTATAGGATCGATAACCCAGCCCAGAAAATAAGTACGGTAGATCGTACTCCATTCCACACTGAATTTATACTTAGCAATTTAAAAGATTCACAAAAAAACGAGGTTCGTCTACTAAAAGCATTTTTAAAAGGCATTGACATATATGGTGCAGAGGCAAAAATAGAGGGATTTTCAGGGTATCTTACCGAACTATTAATTTTAAAATACGGAACATTTATCAATTTATTAAAAGAAAGCACTAACTGGTTAGAATATACAGTATTAGAATATAATAGAGAGATAGATGAAGAATATAAAAGAGAGCTGATCAAGAAATTTAACAGCCCATTAATCTATATAGATCCAGTGGATAATAATAGAAATGTAGCTGCAGCATTATCCAGACACAATTATTCTATGTTTAAATTTGCGGCTATGAGTTTTTTGAAAACTCCTAGTTTATCATTTTTTTTCAGGAAAGAAAGAAAGATGAGCTATACAGAGATAAAAAAGAAAATCAAGGCCCGTGGCTCAAAAATCAAAATTTTAAAAATGCCAAGACCCGATCTGGTAGATGACATATTGTATCCTCAAATATACAGACTCAAGAAAATTATAGAAACCAATTTACAAGATTTTGGCATTATAAATATCTTTCACAGTGTTTCAGAGCAGAATATTTTCATAATTATTGAATCAAGCGTTGATAAAATTCCAAAAGTCATAAAGCATGAAGGTCCTCCACTATGGAGCAAAAATATAGCAGATTTTATAGAAAAATGGAAAGATAATGAAAATGTTTTGAAAGGGCCATTTATAGAAAACAACCGTTTATATATTGATCTCAGAAATGACCAATATTTGTTAGCTGAAAAATTAAAATATGAACTAGAGCAGTCAAACATAGGCAAAAATTTAGATTATCTAAAACACAAAGCTGAGATATACAATCTTAATGAGGGAATTAGAATGATCTCAATTTCTGATTTGTATACTATGTTTGACTATAAGTTTCCATGGGAATATTGAATATATGCACATAAAAATTAGCAACCAGAATAATGAAAGATTAATTTGCCTTTTAAATACTCAGATTAACATATATTTATTTTCAATATCAAAAAAGGAAAAACTATATATCTTACTATAATTTCTCCTTTTAACACACCCTACCAACTAGGGAGGGATTAAATTTGAAGAATCCGAAAAATAAAATATTAGTGATAATAGTAATGTCAGTGTTACTAGCGAGTTCGTTCTTAGTGGCAGCAAATGCAACTGCACAGCAACCCACAGAAGGATATATAAGTATAAGTATGATGTATAAAGATACGCAAACAGGCGGAGAAAATCTTTTAAGCAATATAGTGGTAAATTTGTTAGATTATAATGGGAATGTAATAGCTTCTGAGGTTTCTAATCCGACTGTAATATTCCATGTACCTTTGGGAAACTATATTATAGATGCACCTTCAATATGTTTAGGTAGCTATGTATATGAGGAGGTAAAACAACAAATAACTTTATCGTCAAGCAGTATCAATACTAATCTGACAATGTATAGAACTGCTTTAAATAATACTCTGAGCCTAAATGTGTACTCAAACAATGCACCACTTAAAGGCGCTACAGTAAGTTATTATACTACCTATGGCTTAGAATTTTATTCTGGTGTTACGAATGTCTCTACAGGTGAAATCACAACTAATGTGACTTATGGGACCGTAAATTTAAAGATATCATATGTAGAAGGCGGTAGTAATAACTATTACTATACTTCTGTTTCAGTAACTTCTACTTCTGAATCGCAAACTATTAACGTTGGAAATTACAATCATATATTCGGTACAGTTTTTGATTCTAGCACTGGTTTACCAGTAAGCAGTACAATAAGAGCAACATTAATAAATCAGAGCAATGATCAACTCTGGCAAACTCTAATTTTCAATCAATATAATTCCAATGGCGGATCTTTTAACTTCTACGTACCATCTTCGACAACATATACTGTAGTGTTGACTGCTGATGGTTATAATATAAACACATTTACATCCCAATCAGGATACCATTCAATTACATTGAACAAGGTTCAGAACAATATAATGGAAAGTTATACATTAAGTTCTGATTTTAAAAATTTGACATATACATATTCAATTCAATTAAACAATGAGTCTGTAATAAGCGGATTTAATTATAATAATATCGGAGTGCTTTATTACCAGCTTAAATATGGAGGATATAACAGTCAAGCAATCTCTCAATATTTCTATAACAGCATCGAAAAGTACACAAACAATATGATACTCGTAGACAACAACTTTTATCAACTTCAGGGAGTGAGCGTTCAACCATTTACCATAAATTATGCTGGATTTACAGTCACTGTGAGTGCAACATACACACAGCCTGCAATTAATGTCAGTTCTGCAATATCTCAGTATGGATATATCCCGGTAAATCTAAATATTACGAATAGTAACAATGCTGGTGCCAGGTTGAACTACAGTTATTCAATAAACATACCATCTCAATACGAGAGAGTAAATTCAATAAGTGGTGCCAATATTTCTGGTTATATAAATAATATTAACATTTACAATGTTTCAACTACTTCGACCATATTATTAAAACTTGAGAAAAGACAGGCTCCAGCTATAGTATTAAATTCTTACGCATTCTCATTATACTGGAAAGGCATTCAGAATAATAATTATATATTGAATCAGAGCAGCACTAATTACACAATAATAGTACCTGCCAACAAACCGGTCTCATATAATGCAACCAACGTAATCAGTGATATTATTTCTGGTGCAAACGCAAAGAACACAATCTATTACTGGCAGTTTGATAATGGGGCCATAGCAAGTGGAACGGGCTTAGCGAATGAAACACAATCACTTACTCCTGGAATACACACTCTTACATTGAGCATTACTGATGTTGCATCCAATACCAATACAACAAATATAACAATATATGCGGATGGTGCTTATCCTAATACATATTCTAATATAAAAATTAACAATAAAGTAATAATTAGTTGGACTGTTTCTAATGCAACTAATAAAGTTGCTTATATAGTTAATGGGCAGTCTGAAACAGCAACAGTTTCAGAGCAAAACGGAGTAAATCAAGCAATACTCTCTGAGATAAAGATCAATGAAACGCAACTGTTTGAACTTAGTGCACTTTACACAAATGATACTATTAACGGGCAGATATTATCACATAAGCCGGTAACTGTAGTTTGGGACGTAAACAATACAAAGATGTCCGGTAACTTTAATAATGCGTCAATAAACTATCCTACCAGAAATAAAGTAGACTGGATCAATGTCACATACACAGATATAGTAAATAACAGTGTAACTGTAAGCATACCTGTTAAAGTTATAGACATTATGAAGCCTAATCCAGTAATATTAATGTATAACCAGACAGGAGTGAAAGTTAGTAGCATCCCACAACATTCAGTCATAAAACTGGATGGCTTGAACTCTACAGATCCTCAGAACGGAGTAATTGTAAGTTACCTTTGGTCTATACACAGCTCAAATGGAACAGCTCTTGCTAGTGGCACAGCATATAATATTACCAATGGCACTATGACAAGCCCAGTAGTGTATTTAAATTTCTCTAAATATGGTTTATATTATGTATTATTGAATGTTTCAGATAGATCTGGGAATTACAATGTTTACAATGCAAGTCTACAGGTTACACCAATTGGTCCTGACTTGGTTTTAAATAACTTTAATTGGACTGGCACATTTACATCAGGAACAACAAAGTATATTTACGTAAACGTCAGTAATACTGGCAATGCTCCTGCATCACAGTATAATATAATACTTTATGTTAATGGGAAAGTTTACTCTAATACTTCTTATACAGATCTTTTAAACGGGAAATCAGTTTTACTGAAAATAGCATGGACACCATCATCGCCAGGCAATGCCACATTAAAGGTTAGGGCATATACTCCTACAGAGCCAGCTATATACCTTGGAGACAATGTTTTGTCCAAGACAGTATCTGTAAACCAGGCAGGTTGGGTATTACCAGCAATAATAATCGGCATAATCGTAATAATTGTGGTAGTAGCATTTGTAGCATTTAGATTAAGCAAGAGCAGAGTAGATCAGGCAAAGTTCAAGAAAAAAGGTGCCGTTGAAAAAGCTAAACCGAAAGAAGAAAAAAAGACAGGATCTTTTTTCAAAAAGAAAGAGTAAAACTCTTTCAATTTTTTAATTTTTTTAAAAACTATTTTTTTATTAAATATCATAGAGAGCAGCAGTAATTATGTTTTACAATATTATATCCAAGTGATAATGCATATTTTTCTGTGTTTTTAGAAGGAATAACTATTCCATTAAACCCATTATCTATTGCGGCAGTTTCTATTTCAGTCATATATCTTGGTCTCATGCAGCCTAGAACATGTTCTTTATTTATATTATCTTTTGAATATTTAAATATATCTTTTATATCTTCTATTTTGGGAGGTGTAATATGTTCCATAGCAGTATGCTTGGTTGGTATCAGAACAATAAATATTATCTTTTTAAAATTATCCAGCGTTTTCAGAAAATCAATCGCTCTATATTCTCCATCTATTTTACCCCAATCTATGCCTATAACAATGTGTGGAGTATAATTTATATCAGTTTTGTCCAGTAATTTTAAGCTTTTAGCATAGTCTTCCACGGTCTTATTAATTCCAAATACATTTTTTATAGTATTGTCAGAACCAACCATATCAAAAGAAACATTATCAACTTCCATTTCTTTAAGCATTAATATGTCTTCAGGATCAAGCAATCCAGTATGCACATTAACCATTAGATTAAAATCATGTTTAATCTTTTTTATCACATCTTTAAATTTATAAATTGGCAATTTTCCTGTAATGTCAGATCCTCCACTAAGTAAAAAACCAGTGCCGCCAGAGTCTGCTAATTTTTTTGCGGAACGGTAAAGAGAATCCTCGGTTGTGGTAGCTAACATAGTCTCTAAATAATAATGATTACAATGCTTGCAGTTAAGAGCACAGGCATTTCCGGTGACTGAAAACGAAGGAAAATATTTTCCCAGGTAATAAAAATCCAAGATCACAAAAACTCAACAAATTATATGACTATATAAAATTTTGGTGGGTTGGCCAAACTATTTATATCTATTCAAAAGATCGGTAAAAAAGATACATCTACGAAATACTTATATAAGAACAAAGAATATGGGATTGGATAAAAAGTACTATGGTGACATTAAAATGATTAATGGAGATATTGTTAAGTTCGATTATGAGCTTTGGATTGTGGAAAACGATAAGAAAACACTGTTTGAAACTACACTAGAAGAGGTAGCTAAAGCTAATGGAATTTACGATCCTAACGTAAAATACAAGCCGATGGTAACTTTTATAGGCAAAAAAATGCTAATTCAAGCCTTTGAAGAAAGTCTTATTAATGCTGAAGTAGGAAAAGAAGTAGAGCTTACAATCGAGCCTGAAAAGGCATACGGTGTCAGAAATAATAAATTAGTAAAAGTTCACTCATTCAGAGATTTTCAAAAGGAAAATGTCGAGCCAGAGGTTGGCAAATTTGTAACATTGAACAAGAAAACAGGTAAAGTTTTGAGAGTTACACCAGGAAGAGTAATTGTAGATTATAATCATCAACTTGCCGGTAAAACGCTTTTTTATAAGTATATTGTAAGAGAAATTGTGACAGATTTAAAAGACCAGATAAGCAGCATAATCGAGATAAGATATGGTATAGATGTGGATAAATTTGGAATAACAATCAGCGATGACATACAGATAAACTTAGCTGAGAGTGCAAAATATAAGCTAGAATGGGCAACTTCTAAATTTGTTATTGTAGGGGATATCAGAGAGAAAACGGACAAAGCCATAAAGTTTATTGAAACATATATCCCAGAGAAAAAGGCGGAAGAAAAAGCAGTAGAAGAGAAGAAATAAGATTCTCTCTTTTATCTTATTTATCTAATTGCAATATTACCCTTTAAATATTAACATAAATATGAGATCAAAACCATAAGATTTATATTAATTAAGTCTTTATTGAATTTGACATTATAATTAATTAGGAGTAATTGTTATGAATTCATTAGTAAAAGAGCTACTGTCAAAAAATAATAATCCGGTTCCAGAACAGAGTGTTAGTGAAGATGATACTGAATTAACAGAGCTTTTAAAGCAGTTAAAAACGAGTATCAAGATCATTGGCTGTGGTGGATCTGGGTCAAATACTATCACAAGAATATTTGATTCTAATATTAAAGATGTAGAGTTAATTGCTGCAAATACAGATGCTCAACATTTGCTTATTACGAGATCTCAAAAAAAGATACTTTTAGGCAAGCGTGCAACTAGAGGATTAGGTGCCGGAGCATTGCCAGAGATTGGTGCAGAAGCTGTAAAAGAAGCTGAAGATATAGTAAGAAAAACTATAGCAGGTGCGGATATAGTTTTTGTCACTGCAGGTATGGGTGGCGGTACAGGTACAGGCAGTGCTCCTATTGTGGCTAAGATGGCGAAAGAAGAAGGAGCATTGGTTATAGCTGTAACAACGTTACCATTTTCCGCAGAGGGCAAATTAAGGATGGATAATGCTTTAATAGGATTAGAGAAACTGAAAGAAAGTGCTGACACTACTATCGTGATCCCTAACGACAAATTATTGCAGTTGGTTCCAAGGTTACCTTTGAACGCAGCATTCAGGGTAGCAGATGAAGTGTTGATGAGAGCGATCAGAGGCATATCTGACATGGTTACAAAACCGGGGCTTGTAAATCTGGATTTTAATGATTTAAGGACCATAATGAAAGATGGTGGTATTGCGATGATTGGACTTGGAGAGAGCGACAGTGAAAATAGAGCAGAAGAAGCACTCAACGAAGCTTTAAACTCTCCATTGCTGGATATTGACATTTCTGGTGCTACAGGTGCATTGATAGATGTGGTGGGCGGTGAAAATATGACAATAGAAGAGGCAGAGAAGATTGTTGCAAATGTTTCTGCCAGACTGAACCAACACGCGAAGATTATATGGGGCTCATCAGTAAAAGTAGATGCAGGGAATACGATGAGCGTAATGCTTGTGATCACGGGTATAAAAGATGCGCACAGTTTAGATAAGAACAAGGGAAAACTAGATGTAATAAAATGAGATAGAGGTTAATCAATATGGGAATATCTGATAAGTTTGATGATTTACAACATGATCTGGATGACAGATTTTCACAGATAGGTAAAGGAAAGTATTCTAGAATATTAAAAATGGCACGAAAGCCAACGCATGAAGAGTATATCAGAACTGCAGAAATTACTAGTGCCGGTCTAGCATTGATTGGTGGTCTAGGATTCCTGATTTATTACATTATGTCTATTCTTGTAAAAATTCCATAAAGGGTAAAGAACATGATAACTGCAGACAGCAATGGGCAAGTTAAATCTGAGAAAGAACCTAAAAACACTGAAAACAAGTTGATAAAGCTAACATTGAGCAAAAAGAACTTTGAGATGTCATCAGGTAGAACGGCAGATATAACTGCAACGGTAGAGAATTTTACAGACAACAAAGAGAGTGTTTCTTTTTCTATAAAAAGCACTTTTCACATGCAGAACAGGGATCTAGAATGGACTATAAAAACTACCGGGCTCGAAGAATCAAAATCAAAAAATAAGAACTACGTGGGGAAACAGGAGATAAATGATTTAATAAGCGAGAATTTAAATAAGATTTTTGAAAGAACTATAGAAATCGGAGGAAGAGCGAAAAAGAGTATACTATTGCAGATTAGCACACCAAAAGGGTCTGCACTGGGAGATGCAGCTAATTTTGAGATATCTGTATCATTTTTGAGAGACAAAACGATTTATGATACAGATATGGTATCAATAGCTTTAGTGAGCACGATAGTAGCGATAAAAACCTCACTGGGTCAAGAGGTAGCGGTTGCACAGGATCTTGGCAAAAAAATAGTTATAAACAAGGTTGACTACGTTTATGCAATAATGGTACCTTCTAAGCTAAAAGGTTACATTTTTGTAGAAACTTTGCATCCAGATCAGATGTTATCTTTTGTAAAAAGCGTAAAAGGAATAAAAGGTGTAGTAAAGGGAGAGATGAATATTGACGAAGTGTTACACTATTTAACGCCCAAACCAGCGACTGAAGGGTTGATGGTTGGCGGAATTGTAGAACTTATAGACGGTCCGTTTAAAGGGGAAAGAGCAAAGATCATAGAGATCGATGCAACTAAAAACAACATTGTAGTGGAACTTATAGAAGCTATAGTTCCAATTCCTTTGAATGTCAGGGCTGATTCTGTAAAATTAATTGAAAATGCTAAGGAGTGATAAAAAATGGCAAACATTGTTAAAAGTTTGGTAGAGGGAGGCAAAGCAACTCCCGGACCACCTTTAGGTCCAGCACTTGGGCCACTAGGTGTGAATATAGGGCAGATAATAAAAGAGATAAATGATAAAACAAAACTGTATGAAGGGATGCAGGTGCCAGTAACAATAAAAGTAGACACAGCGACGAAGAAATTTGAGATAGAAGTAGGTACCCCTCCAGCCAGTGCGCTAATTATAAAAGAGTTAAAAGTTGAGAAAGGGTCTGGCAATCCGAAGGCTCAGAAAATTGGAGATTTAAAGCTAGAACAAGTTTATAAGATTGCAAAAATGAAGATGTCTAATTCTCTATCTTATACTTTAAAAGGAATGGCACTTGAGATTATTGGATCTTGTGTTTCTCTAGGAGTAACGGTAGAAGGATTGGATCCCAGAGAGATGCAGAAAAAGATCAAGAATGAAGAGGTAAAAGTTCCAGAAAGTTAATATATACGTAACCATTTCAACTAAAAAAGCTGTAGGAGAGTTTAAAAACTCGAAATAAAAAATACTACAGGGTGGTCAAATAAAATGGATAATGAAAAAGTATTAGAAGCAGTTCGAGAAGCTATATCTAAGTCTCCAGAGCGTAAGTTTTTAGAAAGTGTGGAGCTCTCTATTAATTTGCGTTATATAGATTTATCAGATCCTAAAAAGAGAATAAATGAAGAGATACTTTTACCTAATGGCAGAGGAAAACCTATAAAAGTGGCTGTATTTGCGTCGGGAGAGACTGCATTAAAAGCTGGTAAGGTAGCGGACAGAGTGATAATGCCAGAAGAGATTGATTCTATTGTAGAAAACAAGAGAAAAGCCAGAAAATTTGCAAACAGTTACGATTATTTTTTGGCAGAGGCACCGTTAATGACCAAGATAGGTAAGGTATTTGGTATATTTTTAGGGCCTAGAGGCAAGATGGCAAGGCCTATCGGAGTAGGTACAGATCCTGCACCACTGATTCAGAATCTTAGAAAAACTGTTAAGGCCAGGACGAAAGATAGAAGAACGTTTCAGGTACCGATTGGAGTAAAGACAATGGCTCCTGAGATACTGGCTCAGAATATACAGGAAGTATTGAAAAAAATAACTGCGAAGTTGGACAATGGGGAATATAATATAGATACTCTTTATGTTAAAACTACCATGGGTCCAGCGATCAAAATTGAGGTGCGATGAATATGGTATCACAACAAAAGATGGAACTCGTAAATGACCTGGTAAAGATGATTTCTGAATATGACGTTGTTGGTATTGTAGGCATCAGAGGTATACCAGGCACACAGATCAACACAATTAGAAGAACACTTCGCGGTAATGCAAAGATTGTAGTGAGCAAAAACAATTATATATCATTAGCATTAAAAGAAGCTGCCAAATCGAAAAACGGGCTTGAAAAGTTAACAGAGCATATCTCTAATCAAACGGGATTGATTCTTGGAAACACAGATCCCTTCAAATTAGCAAAGATCATCTCTAAATCCAAGACCAAAGCTGCTGCCAAAGGTGGAGAGATAGCTGAAGATGACATTGAAGTTCATGAGGGAGAGACACAGTTTAAACCAGGTCCTATAGTCAGTGATTTTCAGAAAGTAGGAATACCGGCAGCAATAGAAAAAGGAAAGGTAGTGATAAAAAAAGAGCAGAAAGTGGTATCAAAAGGTGAAGTGATCAGCAAAGACATGGCTCAAATGCTCTCTAAGCTTGAGATATTTCCAGTAACTATAGGATTGGACCTTAAGGCAATATATGAAGAGGGAATAGTATATAATGCAGATGCCTTGACGGTTGATAGTGATAAGACTTTAGAGATGCTAAGACAGACATCTATGTACGGCACAAGTCTGGCTTTGAATATAGGATATTTTACAAAGAGCACAGTGCCGATATTTTTGGCAAACGCTCACAGAGAGGCACTTTCACTAGCCGTAAGTAGCAAGATTTATTCATCAGAATCTATTGCTATATTATTGCAACAGGCAAATTTGAGCATGATGACACTAAATAAAATGTTAGAAAACAAAAATGGAGGTTAAGAAAATGGAATATGTATACAGTGTATTGATATTGCATACGTTGGGAAAAGAGATTACAGAAGAGAACATTGCAAAGATCATTACAGCAGCTGGAGCTACTCCAGATACTGCTAAGATTAAAGCGCTAATCTCTTCTTTAGAAGGCATAAATATAGACGAGGCAATCAAAGCTACTGCATTTGCAGCCGCAGCACCAGCAGCAGCACCGGCCCAACCTGCAAAAGAAGAGAAGAAAGAAGAGAAGAAAAAAGAAGAAAAGAAAGATGAAGAAGAGGCCATGGCTGGACTTGGATCTCTGTTTGGTTAAATTAAACAGAAATCCCTTTTTATTTTTTGGTGGAATTTAGATGGATCTTGCTAAATTGTTTGGAATTATTTTTTTATTTTTGATACCTATCATTATGATTATTTTAAATTTTACAATACTGCCAAACATACTACTTTTAATTATCGGGTTCAGCTGGATCGGTACCAGTGTTATCATACTTACTTTAGATAGTAATTCATCTTAACATCATTTTTAATATTTGAAGTGTTACTTCTGATTTTGAACCGACCAGTTTTTTGTATTTATTCTTTTCAATAAATAGTATTTCAGTATATTCTTTTTTCACTTTCTTGAGATCATTTGCAATCAAGAACTCAAGATTGTATTTTTTCAGTTTTTCCTGCCCTTTCTTAAGAAGCAAGTCATCAGAGATGTCATATTCAGCCTTGAATCCAACAAGTACATTTTTATATCTATTTCGCAGTGCTAAAATAAATTTTGGATTTGGCACAAGCTCTATATTTAAAGACTGGTCACTTGAAATTTTTCCAGCACTTTTTTTAACTGTAAAATCAGATAATGCAGCAGGTACTATTATATAGTCATATTCGAGCATCTTCGGGATATCAGCAATAAGAGAACTTACACTGTCAAAATGTTCGGTTTTTATGTATGAGGGAATTAAAACAGAATATGTGCCTATTAGAAGAGTTACATCTGCGCCAAGATAAAAAGCATTTTTTGCCAGAGCTAATGCCGTTTCTCCAGTAGATAAATTTGAAATTGTGCGAACATCATCTATATATTCCACAGAGCCACCGCCAATAACCAGCACTTTCTTGTTTTTGTAATCTTCATTTAAAGCTCTTAAAACATATGCAACAATTGTATCATTATCTGCCATCTTCGCTTTGTTTTCTTCTATTTTTGGTGGTACGAAAAGCACACCGTATCTCTCTAGAGTTTTGACATTGTTTTTTATAACTGGATTATTATACATTTTGTCATGCATTGCAGGTGCAATAAGAATCTTTATTGAGCCAAGTGCAGTGGCTGCAAATAGTGATACAGTTGAATCTGCTATACCGTTTGCTATTTTTGAGAGCGTATTTGCTGAACAGGGTGCAATTAAAAGCAGATCTGTTCTATCCAAAAGATCTACATGCTCAACGTTTCCTGATATGTAATCTATCACATCATTTCCAGTAGCAAACTTTAAAGAGTCAACAGTAATTATCTTTTTTGCGCTTTCAGTCATCACTGCCTGAACATCCGCGCCAAATCTGATAAGCTCACGTGCCAGTTTTACAGTTTCTTCTCCGGCTATGGAACCTGTAATGCCCAGAATAATCTTCTTGTTCAACAATAAATTGCTCTTTGTACCTTTTATCTTTTCAGAAGGATGCATATCTATACACAATATAAATAAACTTATAAATTTTTGTTTTTAAAGTTCAAAATTGGTCTTAATATAATCTATAAGCCTGTCCGTGATGAGTTTGTTTAGCTGATCACCAAGCTCAGGTGTTGCACCTTCAGGATCACTCAACGTCCCATAAGTGTAATATTCTCTGATATCTTTGAGTACCATATACTTTTTTTCTGTTTTTTTCTTTTCGTATTTCCACTCTTTTTTTACAAGTTCAGGAGCAATTGCCATTACCCTGGAAGTTTCTATTATCCCGGCATGTGAATCTGTTTCAGGCACCAATCTCCCACGATACTCGTAAGCAATATCATAATCTGAGAGAACCATGATCTTAATATGGTAAATATCTAGAATTTCATCTGCTGCAAGGTTCAAAGCTGCCATATGCAATTTGCTGGCGTGACCGGACAATATGACAATATTTTTGACGCCAGTTTTGCAAACGGCATTTAAAATATCAAATACCAGCATTTTTAAGGTTTCAAAATTTATTGATATTGTGCCCTTAAAAGAATTCATTGTCTTGGTCCATCCATAACTGATAGGAGGTAAAATAATGGCGCCAATTCGGTCAGAAATCTGTTCTGCAATATAATATGGTTGGATCATATCCGAGCTTAAAGGTAAATGTGGGCCATGCTCTTCTACAGAGCCTATTGGCAATATCACTACAGTTTTATCATTAAGCATCTTTTCAAGTTCTGTGTATGTTAGGTTATCCCATCTTATCATGTTGATCGTTTACTATTATTAATCATTTCATTTATAAACATTTCCATATCATCTATATACTGAGTTTTTTTTTCAGGAACTGTTAAATCTCTGGAATTTAATAAAGCCCATCTCAGGCTTTGTCACATCTTAGTTGATACGATCTGACTTGCGATCATCTGCTCCACATCTTTTGACTGCTTCATCGCTTCACTTGATCTCCCTTTTTCCATGTTATGGAGGGATCGTGTCAGCATTGTCCAAACACGTCTCGCTATGTTTATTGCCGCATTTATGTCTCGATCTATTATCCCACAAATCGTACACTTCAGGATTCTTCCTTGTCCTTTTCACTCATTTACACATCCCTAACATTCCCTGCTCGTGTTCCTTGTTTCTTTTCTTGATCCTTACCACTTCTGAAAGATCATATATCTCTTGATGATCTTCATTGCCAACTATTACGTTTTTCAGATTTCTATCTACTCCAACCGTATTTGTATATTCTATAAATTCTGGATCATTGGTATCTTTTGTTCTCTCTCTTATAAGCTCAGATATGTTAACTGACTAATTTTTGTTAAATTGCTTAAGCGCAGTATAAAATAGCTCAAATTTAAGTGACATGCATAGTGCAAAGTGTATATTTCATGTTTTTGTTGCTCAAAATCTTGTTTTTATCAACGGAGATTTGATAACATCCTCTCTCAAAAAGTTTATTATATATGTAAACATTTACGAATTTTGAATTAAAGGTGAATGAGAGAATGACTAGTTTCAAGATAGTAATAGCAGATCCTAAAAATGGAAAAAGTTATAAAAAAGAACTTGCCAGTCCTCAAGCAGATGCACTGGTAGGCAAAAAGATAGGTGAAGAGATAGACGGTTTATTGTTAGACCTAGCAGAATATAAACTGAAGATCATGGGCGGAACAGACAAAGATGGTTTTCCAATGCGCTCTGATCTTGCTGGTGGAGTTAGAAAATCGTTACTTGTAACTAAAGGATTTGGTTTTAAT
Organism: Thermoplasmatota archaeon; assembly: GCA_031961865.1. GTDB lineage: Archaea > Thermoplasmatota > Thermoplasmata > Thermoplasmatales > ARK-15 > JAVRLB01. Next base: position 28,830 of record JAVRLB010000001.1, read on the forward strand.
CCTAAAAAAGAGGGAGCAAGAAAGAAGAAAATGTTTCGTGGGAACATGATTAATCCTGATATTGTGCAGATCAACATGGTAATTACCCAGTACGGATCTAAAAGCTTGGAAGAGAGCAATAAAGAAGGTGCTTCATGAAAGCGCTACCAGAACAGTCTGAATTAAATATCGGAATGGTGGGCCATGTTGATCATGGCAAAACTACGTTGACTAAGGCTCTAACTGGAGTATGGACCGATACTTACAGTGAAGAAATAAAAAGAGGAATATCCATTAAACTTGGATATGCAGATACTGCATTTTACACATGTACCGATGAAAATGGAGAACTTATTTACACTACAGATCCGGACAAAAGATGTGTAAAAGGAGTGAAACTGAGAAGAGTGGTCAGCTTTGTAGATGCTCCTGGCCACGAAACACTAATGGCAACTATGTTGTCTGGTGCCGCGATTATGAACGGAGCACTGCTTTTAGTTGCAGCAAATCAAACATGCCCGTTACCACAGACAAAAGAGCATTTAATGGCACTAGAAATTATGGGGCTTAAGAATATTGTGATTGTTCAGAATAAGATAGATCTCGTAACTGATGAGAGAGCAAGAGAAAACTATCAGGAGATAAAAAGATTTGTTAAAGGCACTATTGCCGAGAACGCTCCCATAATACCGGTAAGTGCACATCATGATGCCAATATAGATTTGTTAATTGAAGCAATAGAAGAAACTATTCCTACTCCTAAATTCGATAAAAGCAAAAGTCCCAGAATGTATATAGCAAGATCTTTCGACGTAAATCGCCCTGGAAGTGATATAAACAAGCTTGTGGGTGGTGTGATTGGAGGGTCTTTAATACAGGGAGTTTTCAATATCGGAGATGAGATTGAGATTATGCCTGGATTTCAGGTAACTAAAGGAAGAAAAACGATATGGGAACCAATTTACACAACAGTTAGAACGTTAGTAGCATCTGGCAAGATGGTAGATAGTGTTAAACCAGGTGGATTGATTGCAATAGGGACAGGTCTGGATCCAGCTCTTACCAAGGCAGATGGTCTTACTGGCAGAGTTGCTGGAGCTCCCGGTACATTGCCAAAAGATATAGATGAGATATCTGTGGATATTCATTTATTAGAAAATGTAGTAGGACATACTACGGAAATCAAGGTTGAAAATATAAGAACTAATGAAGCATTGATGATAAGTGTAGGAACTGCTACTACGGTGGGCATTGTAAAAAGTGCAAGGACAGATATAGCAGACATATCTCTAAAAAATCCGATTGTAGCAGAAAAAGGGCAGAGAATCTCAATAAGCAGAAAGATTACAAATAGATGGCGATTGATAGGATATGGTATTATCAGATAGTGTCTATTTTCAGCTGCGTGGTTTTATTTGAAAAATAGGGATATAAACCATATTTTTGAATTATGATCATTGTCAGAATATCCATGAACTCTGGGCCATAATCTTTCTTTGGAATATACGCAGGCATATTCTTCGGAATGCTAATATTTAACTTTTCAAAGATTTCAAGAGTTTCTTTTCTTTCTTCTCCAAATATTTTTTCAGCGTAAGTGGGCCTGCCAACATCACATTTATCGAGCTCATACTTTAAAATTGGGCGCTTAAATAACTTATAAAGTATGTATAATGCAACATCTGAAGATTCAGGATGCTCGGACACATAAGTGCCTATTATATCATATATTGATTTTTCCTTTACAGAGGCAACACTGTATACTTTTGACGGCTTGATATCTTTCTCTCTTAAGATATTCATGTCCTGTAGCGCATAAAGATATCCAGTTAAGACCAGTCTATGTATCTTATTTCCCCTTTTTTCTAGTTCTTTAATAATGGAAGTTATGGACATTCCATCGTCTGCAAGGATCTCAAGTATCTGGTCTTTTATGGATTTTAAAACAATATCTTTTTTCAACATAATTTCGTGCCTTTGAAGGTTATGAATGTTCTAGTAAAAAAGTTTTACTATGATATATATATTACTGTAGTATAATCTTAAATTTGATTTCCGGAGATACTCTATTTTCGATCTTCTAGAACATTCTTTATGACTGTTTCTATGATCTTTTCAGACTCTCCAAGATAGCTTTCTGGAGCGGTCAGTGATTCTAGCTCTTCTTTTGTAATTATTTTAGATATCTCTGGAATATTGAGCAACGCTTCATCTATCCTTTTATTTTGCATTGCAGCCAATCTAACAAACTCATGAGCTTGCTGCCTTCCAAGCCCTTTTTTTGTCAAGGCTACAATTATAGGTTCGTCCATAATAAAGTATCTAGCTTTTTCTAGATTATTATACATTACATCTTCATTGACTATGAGCGTATTTAAAACATTTTTCATTTTGATTAGAATATCATCGATCAATACACAGCTGTGCGGGATTATGAATCTTTCAGAGGCACTATTTGTCAGATCCCGCTCATGCCATAAAATTGCAGATTCATGCATCGGTACTATAAAACCACGTATAATTCTTGCTAAACTGCATATATTCTCAGAAACTATTGGGTTCTGTTTGTGTGCCATAGTGCTGGACCCTACTTGCTTTTCTTTGTCAAAATATTCAGATACCTCTCCTATCTCAGGTCTCTGCAGATTTCGGATCTCGGTGGCAATTTTTTCGAGGGTGGTAGCTATATTTGAAATTATAGAAATGAACTCTATGTATCTGTCTCTCTCTACTACCTGCGTTGTGGCAAGATCTAAATTAATGCCTAAGCGCTCGGATACGATCTTCTGTATATTCTCTGTATATGGCTCAAATCCTGCACCTGTTCCAACTGCTCCAAGCATTTTACCCACAATTATGCGTGATTCAGCTTCTTTGACCCTCGTTAAATGTCTGTGAATCTCGTCTAAATATACAGCTAGTTTTAATCCAAAAGTGATTGGCAAAGCCCATTGCCCATGTGTTCTGCCCAGCATAATCGTGTTCTTATATTGTTTAGACTTATCAATAAGCACGTTTTCTAGATCTATAAGATCCTGTTTCAGTATTTTGATAAACTCCTTGAATTGTATGGCTGTCGAAGTATCTATTATATCATTTGATGTAGCGCCTAAATGTAAGTATTTTCCAGAGTTTCCAGCCTGTTCGGTTAGCGCTAGCACCAACGCCATTACATCATGTTTTGTCTGCGCTTCAAAAACCTTGATTCTATCTATATTGACATTCATAGACGCTTTTTCAATGATCTCAAAATCTTGCTTGCTGATCAATCCTAATTTGAAATAGGAGTAGGCTAATGCTACTTCTACTTTTAACATGTAATCATATTTTTTAGACTCGCTAAAAATGTCTTTTACAATATCTCTACCATATCTGTATTCAATTGGGCAGATCATAATTATACATAAATATTAATCTGTATTTATATCTTGAGAATTTTTAGCCTGTATGATCACAAAATCACTTTTTGAAACAACATTTTCAGAGCTCCTAGAATTTATACAATCTAAAAACTTTCTGAACCCCAGCTCAAATTCTTTATCAGTCAAAACAGCTAGAGTAGATAAATATTTTTTTCGTACTCTTTCTATATACTCCTCTTTTTTATAAACAGTTTCATCATTAAAGCTTTCAATGTTTACTTTATATCCAATATCTTCAAGCAAGATCTTAAGAGCATTAATATCCTGAAACCTGGCAAGATCTATCTCAATGAACCTTGGAAACTGATCCAGACAAAGAGATTTAGGCCAGTTTATTATATGCTCACGTGAAACAGTTACAATGATCAAAGATCCATTTTTGGCTAGCATAGTCTTCAGTTTTCTAAGCAACGATTCTAAATTCTGCAGATGATGTATAACAAATACTAGCAAAATAAGGTCAAAACAACAATCTTGAAATTTTAAGTTATCGAGATCATCTTTTAACCATGAAACATGGTCATACTTCTTAGCCGCTATATCTAACATTTTTGTAGAGTTATCAATACCCGTAATTTTAGCACCGGTCATGAGCTGCATTGTTATCGAGATTCTGCCAGTTCCACATCCTAAATCTAAAACTTTTGAAGAACAATCTATCTTCTGAAGATTCAGGATCGTTTTTATTAGCTTTATCGGCACATCCTTTCCTCTTGTATCCTCAAAATCATTAGCTAATTCATCATAATGTACCATGCTCTAGATAATCAAAACTCGATATTTCTAGTTTTTTATGCGATCTTTTTAAGATTCATTGAATTTTGTGGCACGCATTTTTGATAGTGACAAAGCTAAACGGCATACTATCGAAATCTGTGAACTTTAGCCTTTTTAGATTCAAGCATAAGATCAAATGTTTTCTCCATAGTTTTTTGCCCAATAACTTGAAAATGATACAATATAGCATCATAAAAATTTTATTGAATCCTATAATCAAAGATTAGTTGAGAACCTCATATATGCAAAACCTTTTTAAAATGAAAGTTATTAAGGGTTATGATGGGCCCGTAGCTTAGATCGGTAGAGCGTTCGGCTCTTAACCGAATGGTCGAGGGTTCAAATCCCTCCGAGCCCGCCTATTCTTTAGTAAGTAATGGGATATCTTTTCATCTACTTTTTTTCGTCTTTATACTTGACTTTCGCAAAATAGTGAAATGAAAAACATCAAAATATTATGCATTTAAATGATCTTTTAGCTATTTTATTGACATTTTATGTAGTGTGTTTATTATTCTTTCTGGATATGTTATACCTATTTTTTTCAAGATCTATCCCATATTTTCTGATCTTAGCGTTATTATGCCTTCCGCCACTCTTTAGATTTTTCTGCTGACTCCGTTTTTTATATCTTTTGTTTGGCATATTTCAGATTTTTCCTTTAGCAGGGCAGTAAGGTAAATACTTAACTCGGAATATTTTTAGGGAACAGCTCTGGTTTCAGATCGAGGGTTTCCGCAAGTTCCCTCGCCTTCTTTGGCATCTCTGCCATTATAGCCCTCTCGCCCACATCGATCATGTATATCTTTGATAACTGCAGCAATGCGTCTTTCACACTGATTTTTCTGTTGATCTGCTTTTTCTTCAGCAGTTTCAGGATCCTGTAATAAACAAGGAGTGATATGAAGGAGAGAAACACATAACCCTTGAGTGTGTCATCGTCCTGCAGATATGGTGTGTCGACCTGCAGAAGGTTCTTGAATACATCAAATGCCTCTTCCACATCATTTCTGGATTTGTAAAGCTCGAAGATGGTCTGTGGTCTCATCCCTGTATTAGTAAGTACAGCGATCTTCCCAGCCTTCTCCAGTGAAAATTGAGGATTCTTTCCTGCATCCAGAAGAGAATAGTACTCATTCTCCTCCTGTGCTCTGAGGAGAATGTCCTCGAACACATGTACAGTGTAGTTGTTAACTGTCTTGTATGCATATTTTATGGTTCTTTTTCGGAACATGAAGAATCCGGCTGGCTGCATAGAATAATCCGGAATATTAGAATTTCTTCTCAAAGGGGTTATGAAATACAGTCCATGGGTATCCATCTTCCCAAAGTTGTCATCGTCAATGAATCCTCTGTCCATGACGAAAAGTGTACCTGCAGGCAGTTCCTCTTCTGTCTTTCTAAGTGTATCGATGTCAGGTACACTTCCAGGTACCAGTCTGATATAGCAGGGCTCGTCCCTGAGCCGGGAAAAGCCCATGATGATCCTGATCATGGGTAAATGTAGATCGCTGTTATTATAACCGAATTCAGCCATACTTATCCCGGAGGAATATGAGAATAATGCCGAGGTGTCATAGGCAATAATCTCATTCTTCTTCATGAGTTTCATGAATATGGCCTTCTGCCCTGCCTGATCCTTCCCTATACGCTTCATCATAGAGGACAGTGATTTAGGAGATATCTCCGGTAATGTCTTCGAGAGCCAAGTTTTCTCTACCCAGATTTTCAGTGATTTCATTGGTACCGGAAATATGATCCGGTTAAGAGAAAATGCCATGATTCTCATGAGATCACGGGGGAACTGCCCTCTCAATGATGAGATTACATCATCCATGAGTGACCATGCTAGCTCAATATGACCAATCTCATACACACCCTTCACTGATACTATGTCCCTTACTCTTTTTGGATCTCCGTTGATCATCTTTCCAACATATTTTGAGACCTTGTGCCTCTTTTTGTGATCAGCATCCCAAACCATTGAGCTTTCGTAAACATACTCATACTTACCAATTTTTTTAATTTCTCTGGTCATGATCAGTATATAGGGAACACATAACAGTATAAGAATCTTTCTATAAATACAGAGAAATAAGTTAACTGTTCCCTAAAAAGTGTAAGAGTTTATGGTACATGGATATTCATAAGGCCATAAAATTAATTAATGGAAATGGAATACTTGATTCGACAATAGAACTTTTTTCATAGGATTAATTATAGTAATTACTATATACAGAATAAACAGTTCGGTAAATCACAATAATACGAGTTTCCCAAGATAAACTGAATCGATATTTCTAACGGTCTTTTACAGCCATGATAGTGGTAAAAATTTTATATAATTATTAGATATTGCTATCTTATGTATAAAAAGTTAATTTCTTTCGCCATTTCTCTTTTGATCATTATTTCGGCCATAACATTTATCTCAGATAACGGTAAATCAAATAATGATGCCTTAAAACCACTTACAGTAATAGGAAGCGGGATCAAATCCCCAGGCTTTCTGTATGAAACTCTTCTATTAAACAACAATTCTCTTATTATGGGAAATTATATAAGGGACCTGATAGGCAATAAACCCGCAAATGAATTTTATGATCCATTGAAAAATTTGATTTTTGTCTCATACTATTATTCGAATAATGTTTCTCTTTTCAATGCTTCCAGTTTGCAATTTTTAAAAAATATAACATTGCCATTTTCTGATGCTGGTTTTATATTAAATAATAAAAACGGAAACATTTTAATCTATTCCTATTTGTCAAAAGATTTAATTATACTAAATAAAACAGATGAGGAAATCGGAAATGTTTCATTGGGTAATCCACCAACAAATCTAATATTCGATCAAAAAAATAACATAATTTATAGTCTGGAAGAAAGTGGAACAATAGAACTTTTTAACGCTTCCACATTCGCTGAAATAAAACAACTTGACCTATTCACGGTGAGCATGTCGTATAATCCAATTAATGGTTATGTTTATGTTTTGAATTTGAACGACACTTCTGATACTCTAATTTTCATAAATAATACCAGGATCGTCAAATGTATACCTTTGAACCTCATAGGATTAAGTCTAACTGTAGACTATTTAAATAACATTGTACTAGTTCAAAGCCAACAAAATACTGACGAATTCAATGGATCCACTGGGTCTTGGATTCAGTCTATACCTGATGATTATTCAATTCTGACTAACTTATATTATTGCCCTGTTAATGGTTACATATATGCAATATCCTACGCTTTAAGTCAAATTAGCGTTTTTAGTATAAATGGTACTTATATTACATCCTTCAATACTGATTCCCTGCCTTCAATATCTCAACAGGGTATAATTTATGATTATGCAATGCAATCAATATTATTGTTAGATACTGGATCAGATAGCATTTCTATTATACCCTTAAACATTTATACAGTTAATTTCCATGAAAATGGTTTAGAAAGTGGAACTGAATGGTCAGTTACACTTAACGGAATTACCAAAGAATCTCTAAATGATACAATTTCATTTATAGTAGGGAATGGAACTTATTCCTACAGCGTAGAAGTTCCAACTGGTTATAATTTGACAAATAGCAGTGGAATAATAAATGTAAGTGGTGATATCTTATTTATTGACTTAAATTTTGTTAGTCCACAAACTCTGTACAGGATTAATGTATATTCAGCCGGTCTGCCGGTTGGTGCAGAATGGAAGATAACTATTGGTAATGCTACCCAGGTAACATACAATCTAGCTGACAACGCTTTATTCCAATATGACTTTATGACGTTATATTTGCCAGCCGGTACATATAAGTACTCAATATTTTCCCCAGGATATCATGTTGTATCTCCATTTCCAATCAATTGGACCTGGCCATCTTCTAGTCTACATCAACCTTATATAAACTCATTGACAAACTTGTCATCAAGTGGATATATCCATATAGATAATTTCCAAGCTTTCTATGATCTCATAGCATATTTTAGAATAACCACATATAAAATTGTGTTTGAGGAGAGAGGGCTTCCCAAGGGTACTTATTGGTATGTTAATCTCAACAATGTTACTTTTGGGAGCAATAAAAATGTAATAATTTTTAATTTACCAAATGGGACATATAATCTTAATATAGCTACTGCAGGCACTTCTTCTTCCCTTGCAGAACCATTTGGAGCTTCGTTGGATATTATCAATGGATTCAATTCAACAGTAACCAATATAACCATTAAAATTGATTCCGCCGGTAAACAAATAAATGTTACATTTACCAGAAATTATTCATATGTTTATGCAAACTTTACTTTTTTACAATATCCAACTTTCTATCCTAAGGCTATTACCATTAATAATATAACACTCTACTCGGTATTCAACAACAATATATCATTCCTTTTGCCAAAAGGCAATTATTCCGCTCACATTTTATCTATAATCATGGATAATGAGATCCCACCAGTTTGGGGGACTTCTTTTAATAGTTGGTTATGTCAATACAAGAACTTCTCTCTGCAGAGTAATTTGAACATAAACGTAACATTCCTTCCTCCAAAGGGATACTATGCTGTTAAAATAGTTTCACGTATGAATCCAGATAATTCAAGTTTATTAGCTCTGATTCAAAATAAATCAATTAATTATAATTATTTAATGTCAGAGAATGGCACAATTTTAACTTATCTTCCAAACGGTACCTATTCAATTTCTGGTGTACTTATGTATTCTAACTTTTCATATAATTTGTCCCTGCAATACAATAACTACGATAATTTTTATACATACTTTCCTAATTCATTACTTGTTTCATATCAAATTAATTCATACTTCTATTCTGAAAAAAATTTTACTGTAAAAGGGCAAAATGAAACAGTTTATATTAATTTCCTTAAGAAATATGCGATCGCATTTAATGTTTCAGGATTGTTGCAAGGAGAAGAGATACAGATTACAATAAACGGAGAACACATAATTTCCGAAAATAATCTGATAAGCATTCTTGTTCCCAATGGATCATATAATTATTCCGTTAACGTTATTGGAGCAAATGGCCAAATTTATCTTCAAAATGGTTCTGGGAATATACTGGTAAATGGTAGTAATGTGGCGATATTCGTGACAATTATCAGGCCTGCATATCTTACCGGTTATGTTACACCTTCTAACGCAACCATAGAGATCAATGGATTAACATATATTGTAAAAAATGGAACTTTCAATATAACACTAAAGCCTGGGATTTACCAGATAATTGCATCTGCTCAGGGATATAATACTTATGTGAAGAATATAACTTTGAACTCCTCGGAGATAAAATCTTTAAACATACACCTTACTAAGAAAACGAATCAGGCACCTAATTTTGGAACTGCAGCAATCGTAAGTATTATCATAACTATAATAGCAATCGGAATAATTTCTTCACTTATTTTCAGACAGAGGAGTAAAAAATAATCGGGTCTATAATGAATTAATAGGTTTATCTTCCATACTTGTTCGTCCCTTCTTTGGGTGCACAGAAGAAGTATCCTTCCTGTTACGTGAGATTTATGTTTTGTGTCTCACGTGGGTTATACAAAATTCTTATCACTATCTTCATCAATAGTGCCTGAAAGGTTTGGTACCATAAGAAACAAGTGTTATTATTGAATCTTAAATAATAAATTTTTCAGATCATCGGATGTGTGACGTAATTATTCTTTCTTGTCTTTCCTGAATGTACTATCATTCTTTGTGATTATCACGTAAACCCTTCTTCCAATGTATCTTTTTGGAATGTCAGCCTTCCCTGACATTCCTATGGGGGTTACTGTCCTCTCAAGGAATCCCTCTATCTCATCATCCTTTAGAATAAGCTTTCCATTCTCCAGTTCCAGTCTCCTCACCATGGTCACATGGTTATTCATAGATAATTATCTAACGTTTCGTTTTATACTTAATGGTGCCGAAGATATTCGATGATGACATAAAGTATAAGCTTGAAGTGATCAACGGCATACTTGGCAAGAAATATAAGCTCGAGCACCCGAAGGAGGAGAGGGATTGGAGGAATCATCAAGTTCTGTCTATTCAACCTTTATGGTATCTGGAAGAAAATTGACTGTGGATGAAATTGCCAAAATAACATCATATTCAATTGCCAGATTTCTTTCTTCCCTGAACAACCTTATTGAGAATGGGCTTGTTGAAAAGCACAAGGAGAATGGAGTTATAAAATATTCATCAAACCTGAATTTCGTTGATCTATTCGAAATAAGGAGTAAGGTAATAATGGAAAATACCTTGAACCTCTCGTTGAAGTTTCAGGAAAATACATTCTGACAAACATTTGGATGAATTGCAGAAATACGTTAAAAACATGTATGAATATTTTCAGGATTTTTACACATAATAGTAAAAATTTCATATGTTTTCATAAATAAGCTTATATTTTAATTTGAAAATTTTTTGAGATCTTTTTCCTGGTATAAGATATGTTATCAAAAATACAGTTCAGACAAATGGATTTATTTTTTTAATATATTTAATTGTGCAAATTAAAGGACATTTTTTGATATGTATCTAAATCCCCATAATTAAAATGGGCCCGACCGGATTCGAACCGGTGATCTTCGCCGTGTAAGGGCAACGTCATAACCTGCTAGACCACGAGCCCAGTTCAGTGTAAGTGTATATATTTGCGATATTAAATCTTTTCTTGTTTGGAGCCTGTTAAATGTTCGTTGATAGACAAAGATATAACTGTGTTTTTAGCTTCACCTTAAAAATGAAAATGACGACGGTACCGTAATCTGTCTTCCTGCCATCCAAAGAGTAAGTAAAATTTTCAACTAAGAATTGACAGTTTCAAAAAACAGAAAAATTTAAACATTTAGTTAGTATTAATCAATTATGAAAACTGAACCTTTGTATTATTATGATTCTTACCTAAAAGAATTTGAAGCCAAGATCATAGATATCTCTGAAAATAAGGTGGTGCTGGACAAGACCGCTTTTTATCCAGAAGGTGGTGGACAACCTGCAGATTTTGGGATTTTGAAGATAGGTAATAAAAGTCTTAAAGTTTTAAATACTGTAAAAGATTCTGATATTATATATCATATTTTGGATTCTTCCCCCGATAAGGATCTGATCTCTTCAACTGCCTATGGTATCATAGACTGGGACAGAAGATATGCACATATGAGGTATCATACTGCAATTCACATCTTGAGTGGAGTATTGTTCAAAAAATATAACGCTAAAATCACGGGATCTCAGATCGGTGAAGATAGGGCAAGAATGGATATAAATTATGAGGCATTGAATAGAGATCTATTACCAATTATTGAAAATGATGCAAATGATATTGTAAAGAAGAGTCTGCCTGTTACTGTAAGATTCGAAGACCCGAAAAACCTGGATTTTAATAATATTGTCAGGGTAAAACTGGATCTTTTGCCTGAAAATCTAGAAACTGTGAGATTGATAGATATCGAGGGCTTTGATTATCAGGCAGATGGGGGAACGCATGTAAAAAATACTGCCGAAGTTGGAGCTATCAAAATTGTAAAATATGAAAGTAAGGGCAAAGCAAATAAGCGAATTTATGTTTCTCTAGAATGAGAAAAATTTTCTTTTTTTGTTAGTTTCGCCATCAAATTCTGCCAGCAGTTCTCTCTGCCTGGACGTTAAAGATGTAGGGATCTCAACTTCAATATGCACAAAAAGGTCTCCATTACCTATATGCCTCATTCTGGGCATACCTTTTCCTCTAAGTTTCATTATTGTTCCAGGCTGTGTTCCAGCCGGGATCTTTAATTTTTCAGTGCCGTCAAGAGTCTCTATTTCCAGTTCATCACCAAGTGCAGCTTTTACAAATGAAATTTTTTTGATAGTATGCAGATCGTCTCCATCTCTTTCAAACCTGGGATCTGGTCGAATGCGAACGATCACATACAGATCTCCACTCTGTCTTTTCCCCATCTCTCCTTTATCTGCGATTCTGAGCCTTGCACCATCCTGTATCCCTTTCGGGATTTTGACAGTAAGTTTTTCAGTGACATTTATCTTACCAGTGCCATTACATTTTTTGCATTTTTCCTCTATAATATATCCTTTTCCTCCACATACATGGCAAGGTTGTACAGTAACATACTGCATGAATCCGTGCACAGTCTGCTTTCTTATTTTTCCAGTTCCTTTACATAGGGGGCATGTTTTTGTTTTTCCATCTTTGGCGCCAGTACCGTTACATGCATCGCAGGTTTTTGATCGATTGTATGATATGTCTTTTTCCACTCCTGTATACGCATCTTTAAGAGTTATGTCAACGGCAATGCCAATATCTTTGCCAGTACCGCTATCTTCCTCATCATAAAAGTTTCCACCAAAACCCTTAAAAAACTGGTTGAAGAGATCTGATATATCCTCAAAGTGTGTAAAATTGCTCCAGTCAAATCCCTGAGATCCAAACTTTATGCCCTCTTCACCATATTGGTCATATCTCTGTCTTTTTTCATCATCCATTAGCACTTCGTAAGCTTCGCTGATCTCTTTGAATTTTTCTTCTGCCTCTTTTTTATTGTTAGGGTTGAGATCTGGGTGATACTTTTTAGCGAGCTCTCTGTATGCTCTTTTTATCTCATCTTTACTCGCAGTTTTGGATACACCCAGAATTTCATAGTAGTCTTTGCTCATTCTTTTTCACTTTTATCTTTGTACTCTGCATCAACGGTCTCATCTGTTTTTTTCTCTTCTTTGGGCCCTGCCTGCTGGTACATCGAAGCGCCAGCTTCCTGAATTTCTTTATTCAGTTTTTCAGAAGATTCTCTTATTTTCTGATAATCTTTTGATTCAATTGCAGATTTCAGATCTTTGATTGCATCTTGAACCTTGTTTTTAGTTTCTTGTGGGATCTTGTCTCCATATTCATTTAATGTTTTTTCACTGGCATAAACCAGACTTTCAGCATTGTTAATCAGATCAATTTCTTCTTTTCTTTTCTTATCTTCTTCAGCAAATTTTTCTGCCTCTTTCTTCATCTTTTCAATTTCTTCTTTTGTCAGCTTGGTTGAAGCACTTATCGATATGCTTTTTTGTTTTCCGGTTGCTTTATCCTGGGCAGTAACATTCAGTATCCCATTTGCATCAATATCGAACGTTACTTCGATCTGTGGCACTCCTCTGGGAGCAGGCGGAATGCCTTCCAGATTGAACATACCTAAAGATACATTGTCTTTTGCTAACGTTCGCTCTCCCTGAACCACATGAATTGTGACTACAGTTTGAAAATCTGCAGCAGTAGAGAAAATTTGAGATTTTTTTGTCGGGATAGTTGTGTTTGCTGGAATTAAAGGTGTAGCAACGCCTCCGAGTGTCTCGACGCTCAAGGTTAGAGGTGTGACATCTAACAGTACAATATCTTTTACTTCTCCTGCAAGAACTCCGCCCTGCAATGCAGCGCCCAATGCTACGCATTCCATTGGATCCACGCCACGCTCAATTTTCTTGCCTAAAAACTCCTCTATAACTTTCTGCACGATCGGCATTCTTGTAGGTCCACCTACAAATATTACTTTATCTATGTCTTTTTTATCCAACTTTGCATTCTCTAAAGCATTAGTAATGGAAATTTTAGTTTTCTCTACAATTGGAGATACAAGCTCTTCTAGCTGGGCACGTGTAATCTGCATTACAAGATGTTTTGGTCCATCTTGATTTGCAGTGATATATGGTAAATTTACTTCTGTGGCAGTTGAAGTTGATAGCTCAATCTTCGCTTTTTCAGCAGCATCTCTGATTCTTATAAAAGCACTTTTATCTTTTTTGAGATCTATTCCTTCTTTCTTTTTAAAATCATTGATTATAAAATCTATAATTGCGTTATCCATATCTGTGCCGCCTAGTTGAGTGTCTCCAGCAGTGGATAACACTTCAAACACTCCACCACCAAATTCCATGATTGTTACATCGAGTGTTCCTCCACCGAAGTCGTAAACAAGTATTTTCTGCTCTTTTTCCAATTTATCTATACCATAGGCCAATGAAGCTGCAGTAGGCTCATTAATTATTCTGACTACTTCAAGTCCAGCAATCGCGCCAGCATCTTTAGTAGCCTGCCTCTGGTTATCATTAAAATATGCTGGTACAGTGATTACTGCTTTACTTACTTTTTCTCCCAAAAATGATTCAGCATCTTTCTTAATCTTTTGAAGAATAAATGCGGATATCTGTTGAGGAGTATACTCTTTCCCAAATATTTTATATTTATAATCTGTTCCCATCTTTCTTTTTGCAGCATATATTGTGCCTTCAGGATTTAAAAGTGCCTGCCTTCTTGCAGGTTCTCCGACCAGTAACTGTCCATCTTTTGTAAAAGCCACATAACTTGGAAAGGCTTTGCCACCTATGCTTATTCCTTCAGCGCTAGGAATTATAGTTGGTTTTCCAGATATAATAACTGCTGCAGCTGAATTGCTCGTTCCTAGATCTATTCCTAATATTTTTTCCATATTTAATTCACCTCTTTTTCAAAACTTTAACTTTAGCGGGTTTTAATAGTGAATCATATAAAAGATACCCTCTTTTATATTCTTCTATTATAGTCCCATCTTCCCCATCGCCTTCTTCTGTAGCGATAACTTCGTGATAGAATGGATCAAACCTCTTGTTTTTTGTATCAATCTTCTTCACACCGAATCTTGTCAGTGTGTTCCATAAATGCTGTGTTATTCCTGAAACAGCATTATAAAACTGGTCTTTTACGCTTGATTTTTCTAAAGCTAGCTCCAGATTTTCTAGATCGTCCAGAAGATCGAGTATCAATTTTCTGTTCGCAGATTTTATGAATTCATCTTCTCCTCTCTGTATTACTTTCTGATAATTCTCAAAATCAGCCTGCATTCTTAATAACTTATCATTATATCCTTTAATGCTTTCATCTAACGATTTTATCTTTTTTTCAAGTTCTTCAATTACCGCATCTTTTTTGGCCAGTGAATCAGTACATTGTTGAAGCTTATTTTTCATTACTTCTTTTGTTTCTGTTTTCTTAGGCATATTGATCCATCCTGAAACTCTCATTCGGTATTTTATTTCTTCTATATATACCTTTCTTAAAATAAATCATTTTGTGATATTAACTTGGCTTTTTGGCTATTATACTGATTTTTTCCATATATATCTTTTTAATATAATTTTTTTTATAAACCTTGAGATTGCCTAAGAATAAATAGTTAGAAAAGAGAAGATCCTAACGAATGACAAGAGCCACCAAAAGAAAAGCCAGAAGAAATAAATTTTTATCAAAAACGCAGGATAGTGATTAGAGATATGGATTCAACAAATCGTTTATCGCAGGCTAACAGGCTGAGCAGAGGTTGGGTCAGGTTCGACAAACACGGCAGTGCCAAAAGCCAAGACTTCTGTAGTGGCATTACCTATTTCTGAGGTGTCGAAGCCCACTGACAATACTGCATTGGCACCAAGGCTCTTGGCGTTGTCACAAAGACGCAGAAGAGCAGTATGACGAGCCTGTTCTAGAAGTTTTGTGTAAATCTTTATTTCTCCTCCTGCCCAACTTCTGAAGTAGGCTCCAATGTTTTGACCTAATCCTCGCGACCGTACAATAAGGCCAAAGGTGGTTCCTATAACCTTAGTTACGCGATATCCTGGAACGAACGGCGTGGTAACTACAAGAATGTCCTTAGGTGGAACAATGAGCGGATTAGATTCAATAGATGATGTATCATTTGACATTAAAAAAAGTATAGCTTTATTTAATATATAAACTTTAAAATAGCTTTTTTATCTTGTAAAATCGTAAAATAACTCATTTTATTTAATTCAGATATTTTACAACTAATTTTATATACTCATAACCTATCTCAAATATATAAACAGCGAGGATTTATATGCCATATTATAAAAAGAATAATGAAAGTACTGAAATGGAGATTACGAGAGTGCCATTGCCTAATAAGAATAATGGCGAGCTATTTGGAATAGTTGACAAGCTGCTGGGTAGTGCAAGAATGACAGTAATGTGTGAAGATGGTAAGGCTAGGACGATCAGAGTTCCAGGGAAAATCAAGAAGAAAATGTGGATTAAAGAGGGAGATCTAGTAATACTAAAACCTTGGAGCTTTCAAGATGATAAGGGAGATATCGTCTATAGATACTCTCACACACAAGCCTCTTATTTGAGTAGAAATAGGCTATTGCCTGAAATTTTGGATGTATTTGGAAAAGCATGATAAATGAAGATTATAGAGAATATGTTAACAGAAAAATAAAGATTGAGAGGCAGATAAAAAGTTCGGAAGATCGCAATACCTATGACGAAGTATTTGACAAGAGAACAATGCTGGCATTTTATTATCTTTTTAACCATAGAATATTGGATACACTTAATTATTCAATATCTACGGGGAAAGAAGCGAATGTTTTCATAGGACAAAAAGATGGAAAATCATATGCTGTTAAAGTTTACAGAACTTCAAATGCCAATTTTAATGCGATAATTAACTATATTGAAGGAGATTACAGATTCGATAAAGTTAAAAAAACTAAAGATAACATAATCTATTTATGGGCACAAAAAGAGTTTAAAAATCTTGAGATCATGCATAAATATCATGTTCGCGTTCCGAAGCCGATAATATCTTATCAAAATATATTGATCATGCAATATCTAGGCACATCTAAATCTCCTGCCCCAATCATAAAAGATGTGAAATTAGAAGATCCGGCAAACGTATTCGAGGAGGTAAAGAAATCCATCTTGCTAATTGTAAATAAGGCGAAACTGGTTCACAGCGATCTCAGTGAATATAATATTCTATATTATAGAAAATTGCCATATATAATAGATGTAGGACAGAGTGTACCTTTAAATCATCCTTTAGCCATAGAGTTTTTAAGGAGAGACATAGAAAATATAGTAAAATATTTTAATAAGTATGGCTTGAAGATTAAAGAAGATGAAATATTTAAAGGATTGAAATTTGGCGATTGAGATGTTTTATTTAAAAGTTCCAAAGATGAGAATTGGTGCATTGATAGGAAGGAACGGAGAGACCAAAGAAACTATAGAGCGCTCTACAGATACAAAACTAGAGATAGACTCTGAGGATGGATCTGTAGTGGTAGATGACACTGGCAGTGATCCTATATCTGCAATGAAATGCAGGGACATAGTTCAGGCTATAGGGCGTGGTTTTTCACCTAAAAATGCATTTAAACTATTCAACGAAGACATGTTTTTAGAGGTTATTGATTTGAAAGATTTTTATGGTAAGCGTGAAAAAAAAGTTCATGTGGCGAGGTCTAGAGTTATCGGCACTGATGGAAAGGTGAGAAGAACTATAGAAGAATTGACAGGATCGAATGTTTCTGTGTATGGCAACACGATATCCATAATTGGCAACTTTGATGAAATTGAGCTTGCAAAAAAGTCAGTTGAAATGTTGTTGGAAGGTAGCAAACATTCGACAGTATACAAGTTTTTGGAAGCAAAGAACAGGGATGAAAAGCATAAAGTAGACTATTATTAGACCTTAGAATGTGATTCCCCGAAATAGATGGCGCTCGCAATTATATGAGATATTCTTACAGGCTCTGGAACGGCGCCCTTGACTGTAAATAACTTAATAATTTTTACAGCATCTAAATCATCAATTCCTAAATATTGGGTAAAAATTTCGGAGTTATTATTTATAATTTTATGAATTTCTAATTTTTTCATCAAATCTAGTTTCATTTCCCAGCCTGAAAAATGTTTTTTAAGAGCGGCCTCAATTTTTTGAAAATCAGGCATTTTCCTGGATATTGTAATTATCGGAATACTGTATTTTTTGTATACTTTTTCCAGATCAAGAACATTAAATCCTCCGAAAGTAATGCCATTTGTGAAAATTACACGGATTTGATCCAAAAACTTTGAAGTTTCAAGAAGTTCAATTAACTTAGATGTTACATCATCTCCATCTACATTTATAGATTTTACTATGATACCTTCTATATATGCCTGTGCCCGCATCACAGTGCCTACAATTCCACTTTTTTCGGATCTAAGCTTGAACGGTAGATCGTCTATACCCAGTGCTCTTATATTTTTTTTCATGTCTTATAACAGTGGTAGCGATGATGTAATCTTATCCAGAAATTCTTCTTTGTCTGGTCCTATACCAAGGCAAGTAATAGTCCCGGGAGGCACTTCTGTCAGTCCTGCATCTGTGATAAGAGCAGTAACAAACCCTATGGCTTCTGCCTTTTCTTTCAATAAAAACAGCTCTTTTTCATTTTTAACCTTTAAAACCACCTTTTTCTGGCCTTCTCTGTACCATCCTTTAAAAACATCCGGGATTCTATCTTTAGCTTTAATTGCGCATTCTACAGAAGCATGTGCCACCTGTGCCGCTAACTTACCTTTAGATAGGGTAAGATCATCTCTTACAACAATAACAAGTTTATATTCCATCTTAGATTACATATATCAAAATTGTATTTAATATTTTACGATATTAGATAATTTAACAAGTAGTTTTTTTTGATAAAAAAGATATAACTATTAAGTTGTGAGCGCCCAGACAAGATATTATTTTTTGTGTTATAAAATGATATAGATCTG
Organism: Thermoplasmatota archaeon; assembly: GCA_031961865.1. Taxonomy (GTDB): domain Archaea; phylum Thermoplasmatota; class Thermoplasmata; order Thermoplasmatales; family ARK-15; genus JAVRLB01. The sequence continues at coordinate 47,614 of JAVRLB010000001.1, forward strand.
GACTGAGCGGTTGTGGTTATAACAGTTAAATAGATATATATAATTAGCATATCTTTCTTAAAATAATAAAGGTGCTAAAAAATGTCATGGAAAGATGTAGAAGTAAGAGAACTGAAAGAAGGACATTATATAATTATCGACGATGAGCCTTGCAAAATTGTAGAATTCACAACATCCAAGCCAGGGAAACATGGCGAGGCAAAAGCCAGGATAGTTGCAATTGGGGTTTTCAACAACCAGAAAAAAAATGTGGTATATCCGGTAAAGCATAAGGTTAAGTCCCCAATTATAGAGAAAAAGAATGCACAGGTGCTATCTGTTCAGGAAAACACAGTGCAGTTGATGGATACATCAACCTATGAAACTTTTGAGATGGATATACCTGAAGAGTTTAAAGGGCAGATTGTCGCAGGCTCAGAGATACAGTACTGGGAAGCGCTTGGAAAAAGAAAGATAATGAAAACATAAGATAAATATGCCACATCTGTTAAAATATGCGGATTCTAATGCAGATTTTGAAGAAGCAGAGTTTGTGATATTTGGAGTTCCGTTTGATGGAACTACTACATATCGTGGGGGCGCGAGATTTGCACCTAATGCGATCAGAGAAGCATCAATCAACATAGAATCTTTTATCTTTGAAAAAAAGTTTAGCATGAATAATGTAAAAATGCATGATATGGGTAATATGGAAGAAAAAGGATATGTTGAGGATGTGATATCAGAGGTAGAGTTCTATGTTAATGATATTCTTGACAGATCTAAGTTTCCAATTATGCTGGGTGGAGAGCACTCTATAACCACAGGTATTGCAAAAGCACTTAAAGAGAGAGATGCAGCAATAGTTTTTTTAGACGCGCATCTGGACTTTAGGAAAGAATATCTGGGAGTAAAATATAGTCATGCATGCGTTGCAAGGCGCAGTTATGAACTTTTAGGAAACAATAGAACAGCAGCATTTGGAATAAGATCCATTTCTGAAGAAGAATACTATGAGGCATTAGAAAAAAAATATTTTTATATTTCTGCTTACAATTTCAGAATCCTTGGCTGGAAAAATGCCATTAATCAAATTTTAGAGAATATTTCCTCTAAAAAAATATTTTTGTCATTGGATATTGACGGTATAGATCCTTCATTTGCGCCAGCAGTAGCCACTCCCGAACCATACGGGTTAGATCCTTATGATGTGAAGCAGATAATAGATTATCTTGGTGATAGGTTGATTGGTGCAGATATTGTTGAGATCTCTCCGCATTATGATCAAGGCAATACTGCAATGCTTGGGGCAAGATTGTTGCAGGAAATAGTATCTTCTAAAAATATGAAAAAATAGGATTTTTACAGTTTTCATAGAAAAATTTATAATACAAAATATTAATAATGCCTTTAAATGAAAGCAGATTTTCTGGCGGGATATAAGCAGGCTTCAGAATCAATTATTCGCGAGTTAAAGGAGCTCTTAGATAAAATGCAGATTGACGAGCCTGCCAAGAAAGAGCTTTTAATGTTTATAAATGAAAAGCAGAAAAAAATGATGATATTGGAAAAGAATCTAAAATCAAGAGCTATGCAGAAACCAGATTATAATTTATCGTTGGGGAAATCATATATAATCAATGAAAAGAAACCAAAGTTAGTATTTAGCATATTCAAGCAGGTACTTGACAAGAACTATCCAGGCATATGTGTGTCAAGGATGCACCCTTCAACACTGGATATATATAAAAATTACCCGAATGTGAACTATTACTGGCTCACAAAATTAGACAGGGGTACAAATAGTTTAGGAGCTAAAGAGTTACCAGTCACAGATCTCAGCAAAATCTCATCAAAAGTGCAGGAATTTCTGTCACAAAATAATAACAGCATCATTCTTTTGGACGGGATAGAATCCATGATAAATAACACTAATTTTAATTCTGTATTAAAGATGGTAGAAAGTTTAAAAGATTACGTGTCAGAAAATCATGGTATTTTGCTGGTCACTTTAGATTTTGATATATTAGATGAAAAGCAAAAAAGTTTTATTATGAAAGAGTTTGAATATGTATTTGAAGAAACAAAAAAATAATCAGTTTTTAAACTGATTAATCTCTATTTTGCAAGGGGTAGGTAGCTTCATGGTTGCTTTTCTAAAAGCTTCTTTGGCCTTATCTAAATTTTGAGAATCAATTCTTAGCAAAAATAATACCTCTCCTGCTTTTACTCTGGCCGCTGTGCCAACAGGTCTACCAAATGCCAAGCTCATGCCACTTGATATTCTATCTGCTCCAGCACCAGTAGCCATTTTATGTTCTCTTAATATGTGGTGAGGATATTTGATAATTTTCAAATAATAGTTAACTGTACCAACAGCAGACATCAAATATTTATTTGCAGAGATCCTGGCAGCTTCTAGGGAGGTATGTCTGATCTGGCAAGATTCAACGGCTCTAAGCAACAATTCATATTCAAAGCGAGTTTGATTTTTAAGATCTCCATGCTCAAACTGTTGAATTCTAGAGGCTGGGACTCCGGAAATATACTCTCTTCTCGAATATGCTGGTCCTGTTATCTGTCGATACATTCGGCCTGGTTTTTTTGTCATATAAGTACACACCTTTTTTTTCTTACATATTAAGTGAGTATATTAATTTTTTGAATTATTTTTGTATAACTAACTTATAGATAAACTATTTAAATATGTATTCATTTAGAGAAATCATGAACACAAAAGAGTGGATCTTTCGCGGTACCATTTCTTTACTTATATTAAGATATTTATTGGACGGGCAATCACATGGTTATGCACTGCAGAAAAAGATTTCGGAAGATGTTAAATATAATTTACCGGCCGGAATGATCTATACGCTTTTAAAATCGTTAGAAAAGAAAAAATTCATAATGGAGAGCGTAGATACTAAATCAAAAGGAAGAGTCAAAAAGACATATGTAATTACTGAGCGTGGCAGATCATTTTTAAAGAATCACAGAGAACCTCTTTTGATTGCTTACAAGATATTAGGAGAATTAATTACAGTAACATCACAAATGTAAATTAACGGTTTCAAAAATTAAAAAACTATCAGAAAAATTTATTAATGAATTACATATAATCCATCAAATTGCTATTTAGAGGAATTTATTATGACAACTAAAACGAATATTGAGCTGATAGATCTTATCAACAATTTAAAAAAGCAGTCGTTAGATGAAAAAGTGAAGATTTGGAAAGATGTAGCAATCAGGTTAGAAAAGCCTTTAAAGAATTTTGCAGCAGTAAATGTGAGCAAAATTGAAAGATATGCTAAGAATGAAGATACTATATTAATACCCGGCAAAGTATTGGGTGCTGGAAATTTAAATAAAAAATTAACTGTAATTGCATACAGGTTTTCAAAAGAGGCTAAAGAGAAGATAGAGGCTATGGGAGGAAAAACTTTGAGCATAAAAGATGCTTTAGTTCAGAATCCAAAAGGAAGTAATATAAGGATATTCAGGTGAGCTCAGATGGATATAATTGATGCTGATGGACTGATAGTAGGAAGACTCTCATCGATTGTTGCAAAAAAACTATTGGATGGGGGAAATGTAGTGATAGTAAATGCGGATAAGGCTATAATCATTGGAAGAAAAGATAATATTATACAAAGATACAAAGCGAAGTATGAGCGAGGATCTATAAGAAAAGGTCCTTTTTTCCCAAGGATGCCAGATCGTATATTAAGGAGAACAGTCAGAGGAATGTTACCAATGAAAAGTTCACATGGCAAGAGTGCCTATAAAAACCTGATGGTTTACATTGGAGTTCCGAAAGAGTATGCAGATAGTAAGAGGGTAGTAATTGAAGAAGCGAAAAATGAGAAAGTTAAAGGATTCATGACTTTAAAAGAGATATCCAAGCAGTTAGGAGCTAAATTATAAAAAGTGAGGGTAAATAAATATGAAAACGGTAGTATCAAGTGGGAAAAGAAAAACTGCCATTGCGAAGGCAGTAGTTAGAGAAGGTAAAGGAATTGTAAGAATAAACAAACAGTTGCTGGATGTATACACACCAGAGCTTGCAAGATTGAAGATCAAAGAGCCATTATTACTTATTGGTGAAAAACTTAATTCTATAGACATAGACATAAACGTATCTGGCGGTGGAGTAATAGGGCAAGCTGACGCAAGCAGAACTGCAATAGCAAGAGCTATTTTACAGTATTTTGACGATCCGACTATTAAGGACATTTATAGAGAGTATGATAGAACGCTATTAGTAAACGATGTTAGAAGAAAGATGCCCAAGTTACCAATGGGTCGCGGTGCCAGAAAGAAAAAACAGAAATCTTACAGGTGAGAATACTATGATAATTCCTGTAAGGTGCTATTCGTGTGGTAGGGTCATAGCTTCGGATTACATGAACTTTAAAGAGAAAGTTGATGAAATCCGGAAAAAAGAGAACAGAGATCCAACCGTGGAAGAGATCAAAAACATTTTTGAGCAGATTGGGGTCAGAAGATACTGCTGCAAAAGAATGATAGTATCTCATATAGATCTGATCGATGAGGTTATTCCATTTGACTGAAATCAAGCGGGGCCGTGGGGTAGATTGGTCCATCCTACCAGCCTGGGGCGCTGGCGACCCGGATTCAAATTCCGGCGGCCCCATATTGACACAGTCATCTTTTTAACGAAAAGTTATAAATAAAGATATTGTATCTTGTTATAGATGCGTTCATTGAAAAGAGGTGTGAACATAAATGAACATGAACATAATTTTGAAAAATGTGCAGGAGGTAATAACCAGAAAGGAGCTTGAAGATCTAGCAGAAAGAGGTACTAAAATTAAGGGATATGTTGGTTTTGAGCCGTCAGGGTTTGTGCATTTAGGAACTGGGTTGATATGTGGCAACAAAATCAAGGATTTAGCAGATCAGGGAATTGATGTTACAGTATTGCTTGCAGACTGGCACGCATACATCAATGATAAACTGGGCGGGGACATGGACAAGATCAGGATTTCTGGGGAGTATATGAAGCAATCTTTCTTAAAGTTAGGTGTACCAAGCTCTGTAAAATTCATATTTGCGGATGAGCTTGTAAACCGAAGAGAATACTGGGAAAAAGTGATCAAGGTTGCTAAAAGGACATCTTTAAAGAGGGTAAAAAGAGCTATGAGCATAATGGGCAGAAAGGAGGATGAAGCAGATTTAGATTCATCAAAGATAATTTATCCATTTATGCAGGTTGCAGATATATTTGATCTGGATGTGGATATAGCATATGGTGGCATGGATCAGAGGCATGCGCATATGCTTGCAAGAGAAATTGCACCAAAGCTTAACTATAAAGTTCCTATTGCAATACATACACCTTTATTACCCGGCTTGCAGGGAACTGGAAGAATGGATCCTGTGGAATCCAAGATGAGCAAAAGCAAGCCAAACAGCAGTATAAATGTTCATGAAAATGCAGATATCATACGTGCAAAGATCTCGAAAACATACTGCCAAGAGAAGGATATTATAAATAATCCGCTCTTGAAAATTGCGGAGTATATTATATTTCCATATTATAAAGACAGCATCACGATAAAAAGGGAAGAAAAATTTGGGGGGGATATTACAGTTAGCAGTTATAGAGAACTAGAGCAAAATTTTGCAGAAGGATTGATTCATCCGCTAGACCTCAAAAACTCAATTGCAGATGAGCTTATTGAGATATTAAAGCCTACGAGCGAGTATTTTTCGAAACATACAGATCTGATAGAAGGAATAAAGTGATAAATATGCTTGAAAAAGTTGTTAAAGATATTAAATTAAGTGAAGACATGAAACTATCTGAGCTTCTAGAGTATTATAAGGAATCTGGAGGTTTTACATCAGCAAAGCTTGGCACTGCCGAAGAAATATTGATCAAAATGTTTAAGGACAAGAGCACCACAAAGTTTCTATCCTTTCCTGCAGATATAATATCGACAGGAACAAGAGGAGTTATTAAAGAGCTTGTAAAACGAAAACTGGTAGATGTTATTATCACTACCTGTGGCACGCTTGACCATGATCTTGCCAGGTCTTTTAAGCCATATTATCAGGGCTCATTTATGCTTGATGATGCCATATTGTATCAGAAAGGCATAAACAGGTTAGGCAATGTTCTTATCCCTAATGATAGTTATGGGATAATTATAGAATCAAAAATGCAGGAATTTTTAGAAAATTTAACTACTACAAAAAAAACGTGGGGTGTGCGAGAACTGGTTTACGAGCTTGGTAAATATATCAATGATAAAGACTCTATACTTTACTGGGCAAGCAAGAACAACATACCAGTATTTGTGCCGGGAATAACTGATGGTGCAGTAGGGTCTCAGCTCTGGAGCTACTGGGAACGAAACCGGGATTTTAGCATTGACTTGCTGCTAGATGAGCATGAACTATCTGATTTTATTTTCAGTGCAAAAAAAACCGGTGCGCTGATGATAGGAGGTGGCATCTCCAAGCATCATACAATCTGGTGGAACCAGTTTAAAGGTGGACTGGACTATGCAGTATATATTACTACTGCTGAAGAATATGATGGATCTCTTTCTGGTGCAAGGTTAAGAGAAGCGGTATCATGGGGCAAAATTAAAGCAAAAGCAAAGTATATAACAGTTGAAGGAGATGCAACTATAATATTGCCGATATTAGTCGGCTCAATAATTTCAAAATTAAGGTGATAAAGATGGTCAAAATAGGTATAATAGGTGGTTCTGGAATAACAGAGATGTTTAAGCCAGAAAGCACAAAGAAGATAGATACGCCTTACGGGCCTCCGTCTGGCGATCTAGAGATAGGCGAGATTAACGGTGTGAAAATAGCCTTTTTGCAGAGACATGGCAAAGGGCATAGAATTCCACCGCACAAGATAAACTATAAGGCGAACATATATGCGATGTACAGCGAGGGTGTTGAAAAGGTCATAGCCATAAGCGCAGTAGGATCATTGAAAGAAGAGTACAGGCCTGGAGAGCTAGCTTTTCCAGATCAGTTCATAGATTTTACAAAATCGAGAGAATACACATATTTTAATGGCCCAACAGTTGCACACATTTCTATGGCAGATCCATTCTGCGAGTCATTGAGGAGCATTGTTATAAGCTCTGCTCAGAAACTGAATATTAATTCACATAAAGCTGGTACATACATATGTATAGAAGGGCCAAGATTTTCAACAAGAGCAGAATCTAAAATGTTCCGAAATTTTGCAGATTTAATAGGAATGACTTTAGTGCCAGAAATAAATTTAGCAAGAGAGCTTGGCATGTGCTATTTATCTATTGCAACGATAACAGATTATGATGTATGGGCTGAAAAGCCAGTAACTGCAGGCGAGGTAACGAAAGTTGTTAAAGAAAATGAGTTTAAGGTGAAAAACATACTTAATGATTCTATAAAAGCTATTAATAATGATAATTCCTGTGACTGCAAAAAAGATATAAACATTGCAAAAATGTAGGATTTGAACAAAATGAAATTTAAATTTTTTGGCGGAGCCGAAGAGATCGGAAGCCTAGGCGTATTATTAGAGCTTGAAAAAAATAAGATTTTGATAGAGTATGGAATAACACCCACAAAACCTCCTGCATATCCTATCGAAGCTCCTAATGTAGATGCAATACTATTAACGCATGCGCATCTAGACCACTCAGGAATGGTACCATTTCAGTCTAACAAATATAATATTCCAATATATCTGACTGCAGTCACTAGAGATCTGGCTAGACTGCTTTTTTACGATTCTGTGAAAGTAGCAGACCTGGAAGGTTTTTATAGTCCTTACAACAACGAAGATCTTGAAGCAATAGAAGAAAATTACATGTCAATAGCATACAACAAATCATTCATGATCAAAGATGTGGAGATCACAGGGCATTCTGCAGGGCATATTCCAGGATCAACAATGTATATGATTGATGATTCTCAAAAGATCCTTTTTACTGGAGATCTGCAGACTATAGATACAGAACTTCTCAAAGGATGCAAAAGTTATTCTGCAGACACACTTTTTATCGAATCAACATACGCGGGAAAAGAGCATCCTTCACGTGCAAGTACAGAACGCGAATTTCTGGGAAAGATAGAGGAAGTACTTGATCGAAGAGGAAAGGTAATAATTCCTGCATTTGCAGTGGGCAGAACTCAGGAGCTTATGCTGGTTCTAAAAAAACTGGATCGAGAGTTTTATGTAGATGGTATGAGCAATACTGTAAACCATATTCTAAAACATTATCCTGGGTACATCAAAGATGCAAAAGAGTTCAGTGAGGTCAGAAAGTTAGCCATTCCAGTGACCAGAAAAAAAGATAGAAAAGAGGCACTGGAAAACGGTTTAATAATAACTACCAGCGGTATGTTAGAAGGTGGTCCGGTGCTGGGGTATCTGGCACAGATAAAAGATGACGCTAAAAATGCAATATTGTTTACAGGATATCAGGTAGAGAACACTAATGGTAGAATGTTACTGGAAACAGGTATACTGGATCTGTATGGAGTAAGATCCAGAGTAATGGCCGAGATACACAAATATGATTTTTCAGCGCATGCCTCGCATTCTGAGCTCGTAAAATTTATAAAGAGCACGAAGGCAGAGAATGTGGTTCTGTTTCATGGAGATCACAGAGAAGCGTTAGCACAGGATCTGGACAGTAACGTAATACTTCCTGTTAAAGGAGAAACGTATGAGTTAAAAGAATGATAAGATGAGCATAAAAATAATAAATTATGTGGTAGGCGCATTGGAAACGAACTCATATCTTGTTTTTGATACTGATACAGGAGAGGCGATGATCATAGATCCAGGGTCTGAACCAGAGAGACTTTACAAAAATATAAAAGATGAAAATTTGCACTTAAAATATATTATAGCCACACACGGTCATTTTGATCATGTTTTAGGCGTTAACAGATTGAGGGCTTTAACAGGAGCAAAGTCCTGTATTAGTGCCAAAGATATAGAAACTATGAAATATTTACTATCAAGAGGGCTTTTTGTTGTAACATCAGAATCGATAGAAAATCCGATATTCGATTTTTATATAGATGAAAACAGCGACTTTAAGATTGGAAATACTATATTCAGAGTGATTGCGACTCCAGGGCATAGTCCTGGTGGTATATGCATTTACACTGAAGGAATACTGTTTTCCGGAGACACACTTTTTTATAGAGGCGTGGGAAGAACGGATATTCCGGAGGGCAATGATAAGCTATTACAAAAATCACTTTTGAAATTGATGGAACTAGATTCAGAGACTGTTGTATATCCCGGTCATGGTCCTGCTACCAAAATAGGGGATGAGAGAAAATACAATCATTTTGTTTTAAGTATATTAAAAAATAAATAAAGTTAAAGAACATGTATGAGTTCTCTCTTTTTAGATTGTAAATGTCAGTAAACGATAAAAAACGCAGGGATATTACAGCTAAACAGAATAAGAAGTATCTCTGGTTTTTAAGTTACGTACTATCCAATATTTCCAGTGGTTTAATAAGCCCTCTTATTCCTCTTTTTGTAGTTTTATATCTTCATTCGAGTGTTTTTTATGTTGGCCTGGCATCTTCAATTGCGTCCATAGCTACTGTTCCTGCACTTATATTCTGGGGTAATCTTTCGGATGCTATAGGAAAAAGGAAAATATTCATAGTGATAGGATTTATAGGTTCATTTGCCTCTTTGCTTCTAGTTATTCTGGCGCATATGATATGGACATATATAGGAGTGCTGGCACTATTTCAATTTATTGCAATGGCTGCAACTCCGGTCTCTACACTATTAATATTAGAAAATACCAAAAATGAAGAATGGGCAGCAATGCTCGCCAAGTTTAACTGGTACTCATATATTGGGCTTATTATTGGTCTTATCTCCGGTACCTTACTTATATGGACTTACGCATCTGGATCTGAAACTATACTACCAATGTTATATGTACTTTCTGCTTTGGTGTACCTGAGTGCCGGCATATCTGCAATAATAATACTTCCAGAATCTGTGCAAAAACTGAAAAGATCTGGATTATCAATTTTTTCAGTTCGTTTAGTAGAGAGAATCAGATATTTTCCAGGTAGCATTTTGCACATTATATCTTTAAAAAATCTTAAGAAAAGTAAGCCATTACTCCCAAAAACACGCAATTATATTTTCATCACCGCTTTATTGATGTTAGGATTTCAGGTTTTTTTTGTACCTTATCCCGTATACTTGATTGAAAAACTGAATGCAACTGAAAATCAGATATTTATAATGTATCTTTTAAATAACATCTTCTCTGCAATAGGGTTTAGGGTAGCTAATAGATACGTCACTAGATTCGGGCTCAGAAAAACAATTTCAATGTCTCTTTTCACGAGAATGTTCCTTATAGGGATTGTAGCGGTTATTGCTTTTATATCTATATCCACAGTGTCAATACTATACCTGTTTATTCTTATATACGGGCTTATGGGATTTACATGGAGCTTTATTGGGCTTTCATGGGTTACATCAGTTTCAAAGATCGCATTGCCTGAAAATAGAGGAAAAGCTATTGGTTTTTATAACTCGCTTCTTGGTATAGGGCAGGTTGCAGGAGCTTCAATTTCAGGAGTGTTAGCATATTACATTAGCTATAGTTTTGATTTTTTGACAGCTATAATTATTATATTTATAGGTTCAATCGTAATTTCGGGCTTTTACATACACAATCCAGAGATAGAAAAGACTACTGCTACATAGCTTAAAGTTAATAGAAAACTCTAAAAAGTAATAATATATATATTACCTTGTAATATTCATTAAATATAGTTAGGGAAGTCCCTATTGAAATATTAGAAAAAAAATATCTGGAAAAACAAAGGTGATTTAAAGATGATAGACCAATTTATGATAAATATAAAAGATGTGAAAGACGCAGAGAAGACTTTGAAGGGTGTTGCAAAGTTGACACCAGTGGAGCATTCAAGAATATTTTCAGAAATGTCCGGGAATGATGTGTATCTAAAACTTGAAAATTTACAGACTACAGGCTCATTTAAGTTAAGAGGCGCATATAATAGAATGTATCATGCTACCGAAGAAGAACGGAAGAGAGGGATAGTAGCGACGAGTGCGGGCAATCATTCACAGGGAGTTGCTTATGCTGCCAAATTATTGAACGTAAAAGCCACAATTTTCATGCCAGTTTTTACTAGTCCATCAAAAATAATAGCAACAAAAAACTATGGTGCAGAAATCCAGCTTTATGGAGAAACATACGATGAGTGCAACAAAAAAGCAATTGAATATGCTGAAAAAAATAACAAGGTATTTGTCCACTCTTTTAACGATCCTTATGTCATAGCAGGCCAAGCGACGATTGGGATGGAAATTTATGAACAAATAAAAGATCTGGATGCAGTAGTAGTTCCAATTGGTGGTGGGGGTCTAATTTCAGGCATAGCATTTGCATTAAAATCTCTCAACAACAAAATAAAAGTAATCGGTGTAGAAGCTGAAGGAGCTTCATCCATGAAATATTCTGTAGAAAAAGGAGAAATAGAGCCACTGGTAAAACTTGATACTATTGCTGATAGCATTGCTGTAAAAATACCAGGGCCATTAACTTTAGACATGGTTAAGTTATATGTGGATGAGCTTTTAACAGTTAAAGATGAAGAAATAGCAAATGCCATGTATTTGCTTTTGACAAGAAATAAAATGGTAACAGAGCCTGCAGGTGCCGCTTCACTGGCTGCTATTTTGTCAGGGAAGATAAAAATGAAAAATAAGAAGATTTGCGCAGTGATCAGTGGTGGTAATGTGGACTTTAATTTGCTCACACAAGTAACGCAGAAAGGCCTTTTAAACGAAAAACTCATGATAAAGATATCTGTGACTATTCCAGACAAGCCAGGTTCTCTAAAGCAGATATTGAACTATCTCTCAGAGAGGCAGACAAATGTTCAGGATATTTCGATCGATAGAATTGAAAACGATGTGCCGGCAGGAATGGCAAAGATCAATATTATAGTGCAGACTATTGGCGCTGAAAATATCAGAGATATAGTTAACTTTCTGAAAGCGCAGAATATAGTATTTAAGATATCAGATTAAAATTTAAGTAAGATAGATTGCATATCTATCTTATATTTTTGCAGGTATAAAACATAGCTGTTTTAGTGGCTATTTTACACTATTTCAAAGGTAACTTTGTCGCTGAAGCAGGAATCCCACTGTGTCATATGGGATGAAAAAGACTTATATTGCATTAATCAGACATCGTTTATAGATGAATTCAGTTATTCTACTACATTTTCCTGCAATATAATTGATAGCACATATGTTGATATTTTCTTTTTTGTATCTACAGTCATTTGATCTGAGCTGGGTCCAAAAGTTATGCAGTAAATACCGGTTTTTTTATTTAATTTACATAGAGCCTCTTCGCAATGCTGAGTAATGTTTGTAAACGCCGTTTTTGGTAAAATCTATTCAGCATTTACAGTCAGAAAAGGTTTTTTGAAATTACCTTTATAAAGAACAAAGTTTATTTAGTCACTTAGAAATCATCATTAAACTGGTGATATGAATGATTAAAGGAATAATTTTTGATATAGATGGCACCATTTTAGATTCATTTGAATCTATTTACCTTTCTCTATCAAATATACTTAAAAAATACAATGTTGAGGATCTAACCAGGGAAGAACTAAAGGCAATGATGGATTATATGTCATTTGAAGATATAGTCTTAAATTTAGCAAAGAAATATAATATTCTTGATTCTGAAAAAATATTAGAGTTGAGTAAAGATTATATAGCATATTTTAAAAAATCGATAAAGGTTGATTCAAAGATCTTTCCAGGAATAGATTATGCTATTAAACTACTATCAGAAAGATTCAAATTAGGAATAATTTCTTACAATCCAAAAGATATTGTTAAAATACAATTATTAGATTTTGACCTATTAAAATATTTTCCATTTGTAATGGGGTATGAAGATGTAAATGGTCACAAAAGAGCTGGAATTATAGAATTTTCCAGATATTATGGCATAGATCTAAAAGAGATCGTATATATTGGGGATCAGCCGAAGGATATAATAGAAGCACGGATGGCTGGAGCAAGATCTATAGCAGTTACTTACGGAGTCAGTAAATATGATACATTGTTAAAAGAGCATCCAGATTATTTTGCAGATAATGCAGAAGAGCTCCTTGAAATTATTCAAAAAAATTGAAATGCTATATTTCCGTCATATAAATAGATTGAACATTTTTTCTTATAATAATATCTTTTTTAGAATTTTTTTTAAAAATTATAATAATTTATAATTATTATACTAGACTTTTAATAAAGTATATATAGAATCATTTGAATTAATTTTTTATGGTTTTTAATCCCAAATTTATAAAAAAAGAGGAGATTGAAAAGTTATTAACTGAAGTTACACAGGAAGAATTTTATAATGCGAGGGCAAAATCACTTACACCTTTGAAAGATACTATTTTATTAAAAGGAGAAGGTCCTTACGTAACTGATATAAATGGCAATAAATATCTAGATATGACAGCTCAAGCATGGACATTGAATTCAGGGTATTTAAATGAGGATATAATGTACAGTGTTTATTCACAGATGCACTATCTTACCCATGTAAGATATGGGTACCCAACCATACCAAGAATAAAACTGATAAATACTTTAACAGAGCTTTTTGGATTTGAGAAAGTAGCTTTCAACAATGAAGGCGGTGGTTTAGCAATAGAAGCAGCAATGAAACTCGCGATGGTAAACAGGCCAGGCAAAAAAGTTTTTATTATGAGTTATAGAGGATACCATGGCTCTACATTGGCGACCATACCTGCCGGAAACCCTCTGCCATCAGCAATAAGATTTGACGGATTTGGTGCTGAGCATTTTAAAAAGATACCTTATCCATATTGTTATAGATGCCCTTTTAACAAACAATTTGGAGAATGCGAGTTTGAATGCTTGACTTCTTTAGAAAATTTATTGATGTATGATAACAATAATGATATTGCGGCCCTGATCATAGAACCTATGCAAGGGCCTGGTGGCCAAATACCTTCACCTCCAGGATATTTAGAGAGACTGAAAAAGATAGTTCATGAAAATGATCTACTTTTAGTATTTGATGAATCTCAAACAACTTTCGGGAGAATAGGTAGATGGTCAGCTTCAGAATACTATAATGTAAAGCCAGATATAATGACCACTACAAAGGCTTTAGGTGGGGGTTTTCCGCTTGGTGCAATTCTTGCAACAAAAGATTTGAGCGGTTTTACGGAAGGAGAAGAACATACCACATTCGGGAGTGATCCGGTGTTATTTGCCGCATCTCTAGCAAGCATAGAAGTAACCAAGAGAATGAAGCTCTTAGAAAATTCGGAAAAGGTTGGAGGATATATTTTGAAGAGACTTAATGAAATGAAAGAAAATCATAAGCTTATTGGGGATGTTAGAGGTGTAGGATTATTTATTGGTATTGAATTGGTAAAGGATAAAAAAACAAAGATTCCTGCCACTGAAGAGACCGAGCTTATTATACATTACGCGTATGAGAAAAAAGTGATATTTGACTTTTCAATGCCACAAATTAGCAGGAACGAATTTTCATTCAGGAACGTACTGAAAATTAAGCCTCCGCTGATAATCACTGAAGAAGAAGCAGATCACGCTTTGAATGTTTTTGAAGATAGCCTGACAAGAGTGGAGCGGGAGGAATAAAACAATGACTGAAGATCAGATTTTAGTCTTTGATATAGGCACAAGCAAGATCAAAGCAGGCGTTTATAATGAGCAAGGGATAAAAATTGCAGAGTCAGCAACGGAAATGGATATAAATTATCCTGCCGAAGGATGGGCTGAACAAGATCCAGAAAAATGGATGCATAATATAATAGAATTGTCAAAAGAGATTTTGAAGAAGATGGAGCAAGTAAACATAAAAGGTATTGGAGTTACTGGGCAGTTGATGGGACTAGTGCCTGTGAATATGGACATGAAACATTTAAGAAATGCAATAATCTGGTTAGATTCAAGGGCAGAGCAGGAAGCAGAAGAGATACTATCCAGCATTTCAGTTATGGATTTTCTTGAGATGACTGGAGGAATACCAACCGGAAAAGATGTGATAGCCAAAATTTTATGGTTAAAAAACCATGAGCCTCAAATTTTTGATAAAACCAGGTATTTCTTAGATGTGAAAGATTATATACTTTATAGATTGACCAACAATATAGTAACGGATATCAGCACTGCAGCTGTGAGGGGGCTGATAGATGTAAGGATTAAAAACTGGTCAGAAACGCTATGTAACATAATTGGTACAACACCAGATAAACTGCCAGTTATTACCGAAACTAAGAGTGTTATAGGCAATTTGAAAAATGAGAAGCTGTTGAATCTTGGGATTAGCAAAGAGGTAGAAGTTATAAATGGAGCAGGTGACGCGTTTGTTACACCATTTGGCGCAGGTGCAGTAAGAGATGGAAAAGCACATTATTACCTTGGTACTTCGAGCTGGGTCAGCACACATGTTTCAGATTCTCTAATGAATGAGGATAGAGGAATTGGAAGTGTTTATTCTGCAATTCCAGGAAAATGGCTTTTAATCTCAGAATCGGAAAGTGCAGGATCTTGTCTCGACTGGTTTATGTCAAATATATATAAAGCAAAAGATGACAAAGCTTACAGGGAAGTTAATGAGAGAGTATTAAAATCTAAACCGGGATCAAAAAACCTTATTTTCCTGCCATGGTTATATGGAGAGCGATCGCCAGTTCTGGATGTATATGCACGGGGAGGGTTTGTAAATCTGAGCTTGGACCATAATATAAACGATCTTTCTAGGTCTGTGATGGAAGGTGTTGCAATGAATGCAAGGTGGATGGTTGATGGAATCTCTGAAACAGGCATTAATTTTCCATCCATAAATGTGGTAGGTGGGGGAGCGAAGAGTGAAGTATGGATGCAAATTCTATCAGATGTATTAAAGATTGAAGTGAATAGGGTAGCAGATCCTCAAAATGTCACTCTTAGGGGAAGCGCAATGCT
The DNA here is from genome assembly GCA_031961865.1 of Thermoplasmatota archaeon. Lineage (GTDB taxonomy): Archaea > Thermoplasmatota > Thermoplasmata > Thermoplasmatales > ARK-15 > JAVRLB01. The sequence continues at coordinate 63,665 of JAVRLB010000001.1, forward strand.
AACATTGCTAGGATTAAATTACTTTAAAAATGTTGAAGAAAGTGAGAGCATAATAAAGATTGATACAACATTTGTTCCAAATCCGGATAATGCAAATGTATATGATAAGCTGTATGAAAACTATAAGAAAATATATTCTTCATTAAAGGAAATATTTGAGAATCTGAATAGTTAGAGGTTGGTGATTTAGATGAATAAAGAGTATTTGAAAAAATTGTATGGTGAAGAGAATTTAGTTGAAAAATTATCCGATCCCGAATCTTTGCCTGAAGGCATAGATAAAGAAGATTATGTGATAGGGACATATCTATTAAAAACAAAGAGAGCATGGAAAATAAGAGAGCTTTCAAAAGCGCTGGCAATAGAACAATCAACAGGAACATGGCTGCCGGTACCGGGTGAAACTCCAGAAGTGAGAATGCAGTCTGTCGCAAAGGTAATAGGAATCTATGAATTACCAGATTATGAAACTGAAGTTCCAGAGGATGTTAAAGAAAGAACCTATGTTGTAAGAATAGCATTTCCATTCATAAATTTTGGCATGCAGATACCCATGATGCTTTCTACAGTTGTGGGAAATATATCTCTTGCAGGGCAGATAAAAGTTCTGGACATAGAATTTCCAGAAAGTTTTGTAAAAGGCTTCAAAGGCCCAAAGTTCGGCATTGAGGGCATAAGAAAGCTTTTAAATGTGAAAGAAAGGCCTTTGTTATTAAACATGATCAAACCCTGCACTGGTTTTCCTCCGGATGTTGGTGCCAAATATTTCTATGAAGCAGCAAAAGGAGGTGTAGATATCATAAAGGATGATGAGTTGCTCGCAAACGCATCATTTAACAAGTTGGAAGATCGTATTGTTAAATATATGGAAGCAGCTGACAGAGCCAGTTCTGAAAAAGGCGAGAAAACTCTCTACACAATTAACATAACAGATACATACCCGAAAATCATTGAAAATGCTGAAAAAGTGATTGAGCTCGGAGCTAACGCATTGATGGTAAATGTTTATACTGCTGGGTTTCCTGCCTTACAAGCACTGGCAGAGGATAGCAGCATCAAAGTACCAGTATTAGCGCACATGGACTTTGCAGGAACTATGTATCAATCACCAGTGTATGGTGTTACTTCCCCTATAATTTTAGGGAAGTTACCGAGATTGGCTGGTGCGGACATGATGATCTTCCCTGCACCATATGGGAAGGCATTTTATCTTAAAGAAAAAGCCATAAGAACAGGAAGAGCAATGACTGACATATTCTATAATCTAAAGCCTACATTTCCTGCGCCAAGCGGTGGAATTGCACATCCAATGGTACCTGACATAATAAAAGATTTTGGGAAAGATGTGATCATAGCAGCTGGAGGAGCTATACATGGGCATTCTAACGGGCCGGCTGCTGGAGCCAGAGCTTTCAGAGCCATAATAGATGCAATAGTAAGTGGGAATACCCTTGACAGTGTAGCGGAAGAAAATGCAGAAGTGGCAATGGCAATAGAAGACATGTTAAAGTCTATAAAAGAACTGAGAAAAATAGTAGGTGAATAATAAAAAGAGGTGAAAAAAATGGTAAGTGTACCATCGTTTTTATTAAAAAAGTTGTATGTAAAAAATAGCCTGAAAAATACAGAAAATGGATTTCAGTTTGAGCTGAAAAATGTGCTTGCAGAAGCAACAATAATATCCGGGATAAAAATCTATCTGAATGACAAACCTATAGACCAGAAAAACATCTCTTTATCTGTTAGAGATAGCTCTATAAAATCAGAGGATATTAATATAGGCAATTCGATAAAATTCTCTGTAGGAAATTCTGTTATAGTGAAGGTTACAGATAAACCATTAACACCATCACAGTACAAGATAGATATAAAGACTGAATCCAAAGAATTTGGAGAAATTGCTTTCTCTGTCCAAGATTCTGTCGCATGAAAACTAAATTTTCAGTTACTTTTATTTTTTTCTCGTACCTTTTATTAGTTGCATTAAACCAATTTTTATGGATCAATTTTGTGACATTGAGCAACAATGTGGCATCTGCATATCAGGTGTCGGTATTCGATGTGGGGTTACTGGCAATAGTTTTTCCGATTGTATATGTTATTGTTTCGATACCATCAGGTATTATAATAGATAAAAAAGGCTATAAGTTTAGCCTGTTAGTCGGTGCATTGTTCATGACCATTTTTTCAGTCGTCAGAATTGCACAAAGCACCTATTTATTTCTGTTAGTTGGGCAAATTGGAATTGCCATTGCACAACCGTTTTTTAATAACAGTGTCTCTAAACTTGCAACTTCTGAGTATTCTCCAGAAAAAGCGCCTATTATTATAGGGTTAGGATCGCTAGCAATATTTGTTGGTGTAGCTCTCGGAATGATTTTACCACCAGTAATGATCATGTATATGAGCATACAAAAAATTGTATACGCCACGACAATAGTATCTGTAATAATATTTTTCATATTCTTAATATCTTTGATAATGATAGGCAAAACAAAGGAGATAAAGAGCGAGACAAAACTCAATTTTTTAAAGATAGTGAAAATAAGACAAATATTAATTTTTGCAATAATAGCATTTGTGGGAATGGGAATTTTTAATGGTATGCTGACCTGGATACAGCCTATTCTTACACATTTCAATTTCAGTGATATACAGATAGGAATTATCGGGCTTGCTATAGTAGTTGCAGGAGTTTTCGGGAGCGTCATAATACCCGGAATGGTCACTAAATTCCACAAAAGAAAGATTTTCATCTATCTTGCATTTGCAGTTTCTACCCCCATTTTATTGATATTCGTATTTGTATCTAATTTTTATTTGCTGGTTACCATAAGCGCATTGCTCGGGTTCTTTATGCTAGGTGCATTTCCACTTTTGATTGACTGGGGGACTCTCTTATCAGGGGCTCAACTAGCAGGATCTACCACTTCACTGATTTGGTTATTGGGGCAGATTGGCGGATTTGTGATACCTATAGTAATGGGATCTGTCGGGCCGCTTTCTCCCAACAATGACTACTTTTATGCCCTATTATTCGATGGGGTAATGTTTATAATACTATTCCCGCTGATAGTAAAGTTAAAAGAAACAGATAGCTAGAGAATGATCTCCAAATCACCTGTCTTATGATCCCAATAATACTTGAATAAACTGTTTATCCAATTTATCTCATTTTCTCTTTCTGCATAAAATGTGGTACTATAATCTATATCTCCATTTGAGAAAGGTATGTTGAATTCTCCACTGTTTTCGTCTACTAATATTGCCATCTCAACAGTATCAACAAATCTAACTCTGATCTTTCCACTTTTTTTATATTCAATGCTTTCCAAAACATCAAAAAACTCTTTTTTTGCATTTTTCTGAAGCAATAATCTAATCTCAACACCATGATCTATCATTTTTTTGATGGGCTCTATAAATGAGGTAAAAATTTCTTTGGTCATAATATGCTCATACGTATGTGTTTTTCCAAATCTCTCTACTGTTAAATTAAATCCTTCAATGGTTCCTTCTACAATCTTGATGTTCTTTAGCTCTCCAATTGAAGCCTGAAATTGTATAGGTATAAAATTTAGATCATGATTTTCGAGAATGTAACTATAATTTTCCAAAAATAAAAAGTTTTGAAGTTGCGTCATAATGATCTTTCCACTGGTAGTAAGTGAATACTCATTTTTATTGCCTTTATAAATGATACCGGCAGAAATTAATCTTTTTAAATTTCTATAAATTTCTGGTTTCGGTATACTCATGAACTTTGAAAAACCTTTTAAATTTTGATTATGGTAACTCAATATATTCAAAATCTTCAATCTATGCTCATTAGAAAGTTCAAATAAAAGTTCTGATAAATCTATCTTGTTTTTATCCATACTTATTTTATATTCATTACCATTCTGCTATATAAATATTTTTAAAACCATCCTATTTTCAAAAATTTATTCATTTTTAATAACTGTTATTGATGCGATTTATATTCCTCTTTTATCTTATCTAATAATGATGGCTGATTAAATATCTCCAGTATTGTATCTATTGAAACATCAATTCCTTTTAAAAGGTTCTCTCCAGCTCTGTCTGGATTTACAGCCTCTCTGAAATCATCAGAATGCCCCGCTATGTTCTTAAATCCTACCTCAATATCTATATGCCCCGTAGGAACTACATTGCTTACATTTGCTTCATCTGAACTTCCTGAAGCTAGACTCATATCTAAATCAAGATTTTCCGGTATTATATTCATTTTTTTGAGAGAGTTCTCAAGCAGTTTATTTATTACACGGTTCGTTTTATAATCTTCATAAAGAGGGGTAATTTCTTTGATATTAACTTCTACTCCATAGGCTTTACCAATGTTCATAATCACATTTTCTACTTTATCCTCTAACACTCTAAGAAATGCACTAACACTGGATCTCAGATCTATTTCCATTACCGCTCTGTCAGGAACGATGTTTGTTGCTTTACCTCCTTCCTTAAAAATCATGCCGATCACTGCATGTTTATCAATTTTTATCCAGCTTCTGAGATTATTAATGCCTATATAACTCATTACCGCTGCATCAAGGGCATTTGCACCCTCTTGTGGAGAATCTGCCATATGTGCTGTTTTACCCTTAAATAATACCTCTAAAGTAATGTCTGCTAATGTTTTTGAACCCACTCTCCATCGATCATCCGGATGCATACCGATCACAAAATCAATATCTCTAAATGCACCGTTTTTAACCATTATGGCTTTACTGCCTGCATATTTTCCCCTTCCCTCTTCTGCAGGTGTGCCAAACACTACTATTTTTCCTTTTTTAATTATATTGCTTAAGCGTATTGCAGTACCGTAAGCCCAAGCAGATATTAGATTATGACCACAAGAATGACCATTTGGAAGTGCATCGTATTCTGCTAAAAGGCCTACAACGGGAGCTCCTGCACCAAATTCTGCTCTAAATGCAGTTTCCATACCAAGATAAGGATACTGAACATCAAAGCCATGTTTTCTAAAAGAATCTACCAGCAATTTAGATGATTTGAATTCTTCACTTCCTAGCTCTGCAAATTCATAAATTTTTTTAGAAATGCCCAAAATTTCATTCTTGAACATATCCTCATATTCCATAGAGTATCATTAGCCTAAGTAATATTTAATATTTGTTAATCTCTCTGATTTGTTGAATAAAGCTTACTTTATCATAGAATAGGCTCTGAATTTTTTGAGTGTTAAAGCAAACGAGTTCTATTTGCTTTTTTTAATGTTCTGACAAATATGCTTTGTTTATTTATCAGAACCCACCTATATACAGGAAATTATTTCTGGAAACTACATATCACAAAAATTATATACAGTTTTTAGTATTACTTCTAATGAGGTGAATTTTACGAGCGATGAAAGTAAAACAACAGCAGAACAGATAGCAGAAAAAGTATCAATACAATCAGATAGAAAACTGAGAAAGGCGTTGTCATTCCAGGATCTATTTTTCTTGTCATTAGGTGGTATGATAGGTTCTGGATGGCTAGTCGCAATTGGATATGGAGCTTCTATAGCTGGCCCCGCAATAATACTATCATGGATTATAGGTGGAGTAATTATATTATTTATAGCACTTACCTTTGCAGAGATATCAAGTGCGATACCAAAAAGCGGTGCAATAGTTAGATATCCACAGCTTGCCTTGGGTGGATATACAGGATATATAGTCAGCTGGGCCTACTTTTTAGGTGCAGCCAGTATGCCTCCAGTAGAAGCAGAAGCAACACTAATTTATGCAAATAGCTATTTACCTAGTACTTTAAAAACAGTTTCTGGAATCAGCGGGCATTTAACGACTATCGGTATTTTGTTTGGAATAGTCCTTATGGTCGTATATTTCTTCTTAAACTATCTCGGGATCAAATTTTTAGGCAAATTCAATACTTATGTCTCATGGTTCAAGCTGATCATACCAGTTATTACATTCATCATAGTATTCATATTTTTGTATCACAGTGATAATTTAACAGGATTCGGATTTATGCCCTATGGATCATCAATGATACTTTATGCAATTCCAACTGCAGGAATAATATTTTCATATATCGGTTTCAGACAGGCTTTACAGTTTGGTGGAGAAGCGAAAAATCCACAGAGAGATATACCAAGAGCAATAATATTTTCTGTGTTAATAGTAATGGTGATCTATGTGCTGATTGAACTTGCTTTTATTGGCGCTGTTAACTGGACCAGTGCTGGTGTAGTTGTTGGAGAGTGGTCTACAATAGGGCCGGCAAATGCGTTAGGTTCAACACCGTTATTGCCAATTCTAAAATATAGCGGTATTGCGGGAATAGTTGCATTTTCTTATTTCTTAATGATTGACGCCTGGATATCTCCGTCAGGTACGGGTTGGATATATGAAGGTAACGCATCGAGAGTTGCTTACGGAATATCTTCAAATGGTGTGTTTCCAAGAACATTTTTAAACGTAACTCAAAAAACAAGAATTCCATTATACGCTCTTTTATTAACATTATTTGTTGGTATATTGCTACTATTTAGTTTCTCTTCTTGGTACGTGTTTGTTGGATTTATCACCAGCATAACAGTGATCACATATGTGATAGGCCCAATAGCAATCTATGCGTTTAGAAAACATGCACCGGAACTTAAAAAGCCATTTAAGCTAAGGATGGCAGGAGTCGTTGCACCTATTGCGTTTATAGGTGCTGGCTTGATCGTATATTGGTCCGGCATAAAAACACTAGGGCTTGTCTACTCTACAATATTTGTAGGTATTCCATTATTCTATTTCCTTTACGGAACAGTTAAGTTAGAATTATCAAAGGCATACGCGTATGCAGTAGGTATTATTGGTGTGATCATTGCTGCTATCTTGGATGTATTAGAATACTTTTATGTATTATATCCATCATCGTCAGAATCTTTGGCTACTAATGAAAAATACTTCATAGTTATATGGATAGTTCAACTGATACTGATATTCGGCATTACATTAGCTACCCAGAGAAAAGTTAAAGAAGAGCACAAAAAAATGTTCAAGTCATCATACTGGCTTTTGATATTCATATTCTTCTCATATCTTGTCTCATATATAGGCGCTTATGGATACACACTTTTATTCACAAAAACTGTAACGATTGCCCAGACACATGGCCCTGCTAAAGTAGTTACTACAGCACCAAGCGCATTGCTTGCTTATCCTTACGATACGATACTAATGATCATTGTTTTTGCAATAATATACGTCTTGGGCCTCAGAGCAACATATAAAACAGAAGATATAGAAGATGTGATAGAAGAACAAAAGGAATTAGAACAGGCACAATAAATATCCTTTTTTTTATTTTTTAAGATTATAAGAATAATTTAGGTACGGTTTTATCCACGTTTACAACTAGCACTTTTGCATGATCTCCCTCTTTTAACCACTCTATTTCTTTCAGACTAGAATCAGCGACCATTACATCTATTCCAAAGCCTTTAACTATATTTTCTATATTCAGGTTTAAAGTTAAATATTCTGCATTTTCAAGCTCCGGATAATAGCTTTTTGCAAAGCTCTTTAAAATATTATATCCTCCATTATTTAATACCAGATATTTTACTGGAAGATGATATTTTTTAGCAGTCCAAAGACTCTGGATCGTGTACATGAAAGCTCCATCTCCAACAATCTCCAGTACCTTGTCGCTGTGCATTGCTATTCCCAGAGATGCGGCGTTGGCCCAACCCAGTTGCCCGCTTTTTGCAGTAAAATAGCGGTTAGGTCCATATCCAAAAATGGAGCGAACAACATAAGATGAGGAAATTGACTCATCCACTATTGTATACCCTGCAAAGTATTTTTTTGCAATGTACATTACATAATTTACACCCATCACTTTTTTCTCCCTCGCTACCTTGTTTGCAAATGTGAGGTCATCTGGCCTTTTAAAATTAGATTTCTTAACTGCATGAATCTTAAATTCTTTTAAAAACAGTTTTGGGTTCATTATGTAAGAATCTCCAATCTTATTTGACACCCCAAAGCCAACGAATATTAGGTCTTTACCAGGCAATGGTGGGGAAGGCAAATACGGATAAAATGTAAGGTCTCCTCCAACAAATAGTATTAGATCATGTTCTAAAAGCTTTAAGTTTATCAGCGTGGTTCCAGGCATAAGGTCTCCGGCATAAGAGCTATGATCAGAATTAAAAACGGACCTGCTGGACAGAGGCTCACCATAAACAGGGCAACCAGTATGCTCTGCTAATTCTTCAGCTTCTTTAAATGCATTAAACAGATCGATTTCATATCCAAATACAATTGCAGGGTTCCTGGCCGCATTAAACCTATTGGCAATCTGTAGCACCGATTCGGTATCTAAAAGAGTATTCTCTGAATTATGCTCGACATATTTAGAATAGTTGGCATTCTGATCCATTACATCCATAGGAAACGACAAAAAAACTGGGCCCATAGGCGGGGTCAGAGCTATATTTTTAGCTTTTTTTATGGCAGGGGCAATATCTTCAACATTGTGTACTTCATACTTATATTTAACGGCATCACCTATTACTGAAATAAGATCATAGTACAGTATAGGGTCATAAAACATGTGTCTTGTATCTTGTTGTCCAGCAGTGATAACTATTGGTGTGTGATTCTGTTTAGCAGTATATATAAAAGCCATAGAATTTGCAAGACCAGGCAAAGTATGCAGATTTACCAGGCTTGCTTTTTTCAGGAACTGGGACCTTCCATCAGCCATTCCTACAGCAATAGAATCATGGAGAGTAAGCACATAATCTTTCACATTTCTCAACATCGGCAATTCTGTAGTACCCGGGTTTCCAAATACAGGATACAAATCTAAATCTTCCAGAACTCTGCTGAAAATTTCAGAGCCTTTCATCAGATCACCCTGAACTGTGGCTCTATGCCTTGACTGTATCTAAGCACATTAGATATGGTTTCAGTCAAAAATCTTCTCTGGCTCTCTACTGTTACGCCTGCTATATGTGGAGAAAATAAGACATTATCTAACTTAAACAACTCGGATTCAAAATCAGGTGGCTCTTTGTTATAGACATCTAATCCTGCCTTTAATCCCTTGGTCTTAATCGCCTTTATTAGCGCTTTTTCATCAACGATCTCTCCGCGTGCGGTATTAATAAAAATAGCACCATCTTTCATTATTGAAAATTCATGATCGGAAAACATATGTGTTGTCTTTTCTGTCAGTGGTAAGTGTAATGAGATTATGTCAGAGTTTTTTAGAAGGTATTCAAAATCAGTATATTGAATACCCAATTGTTCTTCGAGCTCTTCAGGTAACCTGTTAATATCATAATAGATTATACCTACCTCAAATGGAATTAGACGTTCTACTAGCTTTACGCCGATTTTTCCCATCCCTACAATTCCTACTACTTTTCCCATCAAATCCATAGATCCTGTGATTAAAGGCCAGTTTTTAGATCTAAGCTGATGATCTAAAAACTTAATATCTTTTAAGAATGCTAACATCATTGCGATTACATGTTCTGCCACGCTTTCTTTGTTGGCAATGGGAATATTGCATAACATTATGTTCTTCTTTTTTAGATATTCCACATCTACATTATCATAACCTGTGCTAGCTACCTGTACAAATTTTAAATTTGGCATGCGGTCTATCATCTCTTTACGCACAGGAGTAAAAGTAGTAACTACAAGCACTTCGACATCACTTGATTCTAATGAACTGTCAGCAGTTATTTGCATTTCAGGTAATATTTGGGATACAGTAGCTTTAATTTCTTCAGTAGGTATAAAACTTGGAATTATTGTTAAATATTTCATAAATTTATACATAATTTCTCTAATATTTATATGTTTCTTAAAATTATATCAGAAATCAAACTAAAAAGAGCCCTAAAAAATATGGGCCAAAACTTGTGATCTTTGAAAATATTTATATACAGATTTATTTATTATATACATCATGACTAAAAGCCAGGTTGTTTTTGCTGGTGTTTTTGGGGTAGCATCATTAGCAACACTGGGCGTAGGTGTTAATAACGCGAACCTTGCAGAGATTATTACTATTGTAGGTATCTATGTTCATGCTTGGTTTTTGTCTTTTGCACTTGGACTGCCACTAGTAGTACTTACTTATGAGGCACTGGCAATAAGGAAAAAAGATCCTGAATATATGAGAGCTGCTATAAGAGGCAGTAGAGTATGGGGAATATCTTTTGCTACAGGCGCAGTTACTGGGACACTGGTAGAATTTGGGCTTGTACAGATATGGCCTGGATCGCTATTAGCAATTGGCACATTCTTTTTTGCGCCTATGTTTATAGAGCTTTTTGCATTTATGACAGAAATTGTGTTTCTTGGACTTTACCTGTATACCTGGGATCAGTTTAAATATAAGTGGAAGCACTGGGTACTTGGAATAGGGGTGGGAGTAGGATCTATCTGGTCAGGGTTTCAAATATTAACGGTAAATGCTTGGATGAATGTTCCATGGGGTACCGGCTCAATAGTGAAACAAGTATTGCCATGGGAACCTAATTTAGGGCCAAATGTTGTAAACAATCAGGCTCTTTTAAAAATATTTAGTTTGTTGCCCACTACAGGCTCTAGTGTATTAGGTAACCTTAGCACGGTCCAAACTCTTGGGCAGTTGCTTACAGATCCGTTTATCTCATTTTTCTCACCTGACGCGATACCACTATTTTTGCACACAGTAACAGCTGCAATAATCGTAATAGGATTCTTAGCATGTTTTATTCTGGCAGTAAAGTATTTCAAAAACAAATCTAAAAAAGCTTATTACGCCAAGCTCATAAAAATACCATTTGGGGTAGCTGCCATTGCATCTTTATTGCAGCCACTTTTTGGGGACTTTGAAGGTAGAGTCGAATATACATATATGTATACCAAGTTTCTGGCATTAGAAGGTATCCCAGCACAGGGTGGAACTAATCCAATTATTAGCATATTACTGTACGGCAATCCCAATCACTTTTTCTATGGATTCGACTATTTGAAAACACTTGTTTCACAGTCTATTTCCCCTGGAATGGCGCTTTATACAATAAACTTTGCACAACAGAACCAGTACTGGCTCAGTCCTCTCTACTTGATCATGGTAATATTTGGAGTTATTTTGTTTATATTTGGTATTATTTATTTTGGACTTTTTTCTAAGATCTTAAACAAACTTGTTAGAACGGTGCTAAGGAGAGATACTATAGATGTACTGTTTTACGGGTCACTTGTACTACCTTTTATTGCAATAACAGCCGCAATTGTAGGATGGATGGTTAGAGAAGTAGGCAGACACCCCTGGAGCGTCCTGGGGCTTATCACATATAATGAAATTGTGACTCCTGTCAATCTAACAATATCTTATCTTGCGTTGATATTATTTATTGAGCTTTCAATTTTCATTGGTGGAACTATCGCAATGTACGTATCGTTTCAGTGGAAAGTCAAGGAAAAAACAATATCTATAGAACCAGAAGCAGAATTACCAGGTGATAAAAAATGATTTTTCCATCTTTTTCCGGGGCCGTATTATTGGCATTTTATTTGCTTGGATTTACATTGATAGCTCATCTTTTCTTAGTTAACATAGTACTTGGTATTGCAATATTAGTACCATTTTTAGAATGGAGAAGCTATAAGAAGAATGATCCTGAACTTTTAACTTTGTCTCAGAGGCTATTCAAATATCTGGCAGTATCAGAGCTTGTAGCTGGTGTTTGGGCTACTTGGGTAACTATAATTTTAGCAGGGTACTGGAGCACGTTATTGTTTATTGCAACATCGAAGTTATTTATGCCAATTACCATCGCATTAATTGGAATCTTAATTTCAATACCCAGTATGGCATCATATTACTATCTATGGGGTAAAGTGAGGCGGTCAGTACATCTATTAATCGGCGGATTAATGATCATTGGAGCGGCGATGGTACCCATAGGGTTTAACTATATCTTTACCTTTATAGATGATCCTGTAGGACTAAACTCCGCAAATGTATGGAACGTGATGTTTAATCCTCTGTATCCAGATTTTACACTGCACCGGATACTTGGTGGAATAATAATAACTACCATGATATTTTCAGCGCTTTATGCAATAAAATATGTAAAAAGCACAAACGAAAAAGAGAAAAGTATCTATATTAAAGGAGTGAAATATGGTCTATATATAGGTGTTCCTGCACTGATATTAGAGACAGTCATTGGTATAATTTATGCTATAGAACTCACACAATATGCGCCTTATATCTCCAGTGCAGTCTTTGGTGGTCTTTATAATTCTACAGTGCCAACATACTATCAATTTACACCACTTTTCATTGTGTTCATGATAGTGATCGCCATTATTTGGATTGGAAGCCTTTATAACCTAAGAGCCCTAAAAAGATTAAAATTTCACAACTTAATATCATATATGCTTTTAGTTGCAGCTATAATTGGTTTACCGTTGGGAGAATACTTAAATGACGCCTCTAGATTCCCATATTTTGTTATAACAGGGAATAGTGGGATACCTGCCTCTACTTTTATAAACACCTGGATGAGTATACCCGACAGCTTTGCTTACGCGGCAATAATAATCTCTGGTTTTTTGATGATTATGTTCTGTATACTTTTATACTGGGTATTCATAAAAGCTTTGAAAGCTAAAATTTAACAATCTTTTTTATTATATTATAACTCTATGGCGAAAATTGATGGGTAGGTTTATTCTATTTTTTCTAAATTTACTGAACCTATACTCGTTCCATAAATTCTAAACTTTATGATTTTTCAGGAAGTGAATCGGCTAGTATTTTTCTATGCCTTTATCTACAAGCTCTCATATTTTTCTTCTCTCCATGCTATTCTATATACCCAATTTCCTGTATTTTCTAAATGTTGATACACTCCATTCCAAATTTACATACGTGAAATTTTACTTACTCTTTGGATGTCAGGAACAGATTACGGTACTGTCGTCATTTTTATTTTTAAAGCAAATGTAAAAGTACAGTTATATATTTGGCTATCTAAGAAAATTTTACAATCTCATTTCAGCAAAAATAATAAATAATGGAAACAAATATAGGTGGAGTAAAAATGAAAACCTATTTAAAAATAACCTTTCATAGTGAAGGAGCAAAACCAACCGAAATTGAGACTAGGTTAGAAGCGTTAGGATTCAAGCCCCTCACGGGTATATATGATTTTGTCTATGAATGGGGTGACAGTGCAACAGTTGAAGATGCTTTATGGTTTGCAGATAAGATACATGAAACTCTAAAAGGATTAGATGTGTTATTTGAACTAGAAACTTCTAACGAATAAATTTTTATTTTTCTATTTGATTATAAATCTTCTGTAAGTGCCGCATGTGAGGCATTTTATTATTAGCTTTTTATTTTTTAATCTTATTTGCGCAGTTTTTGAGGGAATTAAGATAGAATTACATTTTTTGCAGTAAATATGTTTATACTGTTGAGGCACCGGAACTTTGTAATGTGATGAGATTTTAAGTGCAGAACTCACATATTTTTTTGCCTGATCAAACTTACCTTTTTTGGTGTATTCTATTGCCAAATTAAATAATTTGTTAATCCTCTCTTCTGAAATTTTTTTTATTTCTGCTTTTTTATTGCAATTATTCACTTTTTATTTGAATGAGAACTTTAATAAAAAACTTTTCTATATACCTTTATAATGATAAAAGTAATAGCAACAGATATAGATGGAACAATAACAGATCTACAGAGAAGAATAAATATTGATGTAATATCTGCGTTCAGGAAGATTGAAGAAAAAGGCATAAAAATAATACTTGTAAGCGGTAATGTTCTGCCAGTTACTCTGGCATATAAGACATTTATAGGCACTTCTGGGCCTGTAATTGCAGAGAATGGTGGAATACTGCTTTTTAACAATATAGTTTATAAATATTTTGAAATCGAGCCAGTGCTAGAGGCTTATAAATATCTACTTAAGTATATGCCGGAAGCGAAGAGAATATTAACAGACCGCTGGCGAGAAACCTCTATAGCATTAGATGTTTCGCTGGATATACAGAAGATTAAAGATATATTATCTACTTTCAATGTTCGAATAGAAACTACAGGTTATGGAATTCATGTTACTGCAAAAGAGCAAAACAAATTTTTTGGATTACAGAAAGCGTTAGAACTTATGAAAATATCTCCTGATGAGGTCCTGGCATTTGGAGACAGTGATAATGATGTAGATATGATCAAGAATGTAGGCATAGGTGTGGCTGTAGGAAATGCATTTGAGATAGTGAAAAAAAATGCTAAGATAGTAGCAGAGAAGAGTGGTGGAGAGGGAGTAGTAGAAACATTGGAACTATTAGGCATGATTTAAAAAATTCCATCTTATTGAAAATCTTTCTTGTACGTGTGGAATATACCAATACCTTATATTAATCTAGCGTAATATTAATAAAGCTATTAACAATGTCCGCCCTTTAATAAACATGGCTTGGTTCAAGGATAAAAATTTAATAGCACTTTCGGTAACATTCATGCTTGCAAATATAGGTTGGGGAATGGCCTGGCCATATTTGCCCGTTTATATTGAAATTATTGGTGGATCATTGTTAGCTGTGGGGTTACTATCAATTTTATACAATATATTTGCAAGCGTGTTTCAATATCCGTGGGGTAAAATGTCAGATAAATACCACAATAGAAAAATATTTATCAGCACTGGAGTGCTGGGTTCTGGTTTTCTATACTATGTAATAGCATTAAGTGTATCGCCACTTATAGTCCTCGGGTACCGGAGCATCCAAGGTATGGTTACATCGATGAGCACACCTGCATCATCAGCATTAATAGTGGAGATGGCCGGAACACACACAGGTATCTATTTTGGCATATTCAACTCTTTTTCAGAGCTTGGATATACGGTTGGTAGCTTACTAGGAAGTGCTGCGGTAGTTTATTTTCACAGTGTTAAAGCAGTTTTTGTAATTGCATTTTTGTTGCTTTTGCTATCAGCATTAGTAGGTATAATATTTATAAAAGAGAAGAAACTTCCGATTGACAGAGCGAAAATACCATTTCCAGTATTTAGGCATGAAGGTAAGCCGGGCAGGATGCCTTTAAACATAAAAGACGCTATAAATATGTGGAAAACAAACAGAAAAATAATAATAATATTTTTTGCGGTGTTATTTGTTATGTCTGGATCTGGTGAAGTATATTCACTTCTTCCAATCTATTTTGACAAGTTCGGGCAGCAATGGGTCGGGTTTTTGTATGGTATAGAAGCAATATCTATTACAGTAACTATGCCTTTAATGGGGTATATAGTAGATAAACTAGGGAAGAGAATCACTCTGTTGATAGGAATTGTAGGATATATTATTACATTCATCCTATTTTCTATAATGCCATCACCACAATTAATGATAGTTGCAGAAGTAGTATCTGGCATAAAATGGTCTGCTTTTCTGATTGGAAGTTCTACATACATTGCAAGTATCTCTCCAAAAGATAAAATGGCAAGAGGGCAGGCATTGTTAAATACTGCGCAAACTGGAGGTTGGGTTATAGGGCCTATTGCCGCGATAATTGCTGCAACCTATCTAAATTTGATATTGAATTTTTATATAGCAATAATATTTGTGGGTATAGGTTTGATAATCGCTCTTCTGTATGTTAAAGAGCCTTTAACCGAAAAATAATTCACAAATCTAAAAAATATACATCAGATTTAAATATTTGAAAATAGCTATGCCCATTAACATGGTATATAAAGGACTGGATATAGGTAGCACTACTACAAAAATAGTACATTTAGAGGATCATACTCTTGCATATAAAAAGATAGAGCCTACTATCCAATTTATATATGGATCTAAAAAGGACTGGAAAGATTATATTACGACAGGATATGGTAGATACTCTGTCCCGAGTATAAAAAGCATTCCCGAGATCAGGGCACATGTATTAGGCGCATTCTGGCAAACGCAATTAAAAAATTTTACACTTCTTGATATTGGAGGTCAAGATTTCAAAATAATTTATGTTAAGGATTCTGCAATAATCGACTTTTACACTAATGATAAATGTGCAGCTGGAACAGGAAGATTCTTAGAGAAGATGAGCACAGTATTTGATATAAGCATAGAAGAGCTCTCTTCTTATTACACAGACCCAGTTATTTTAAATTCTGTCTGTACGGTTTTTGCAGAAACAGAATTGATATCCAAGATAATGGAGGGAAAATCAAAACAATCTTTAATGGCAGGAGTGAACTGGACTATTTTCGAAAAAATAAAACCGCTTTTGAAGAGATATAGATCAGATAATTTAATATTTACAGGCGGCGTAGCAAAGAACAAGGCGTTAAAAGAGATCATAGAACAAGAAACAGAGTTCAATGTCATTATTCCTGAAGAACCGCAGCTAAATGGCGCAATAGGTTGTGCATATTATCTTGAAAAACTGAAAAAGCACGAAATAGCTGAAAAATCAGAAAATTTTTAAATAAGCCGTTAACATTGCTTACTTTATGAGCGGGAGTATTTACGAACGTGAACTAAAAGAGATACTTAACGGAAATGATAAGATAATTGGAAGAATATCTAAAAACCTAAATGAAGATGAGAAGACTGGATATCAATCAATGTTAAAACATCCATTTTTAGTTCTTAGAGCTGCGGGATCTTTGGGGGTAGATCTAGTTGCTATAAGAGATGATTTTTCATTTCCTATCGAAGTGAAAAGCTCGAAATTCGAAATAATAAGATTTGCAGAAGCTAGTAGCAGAGCTCAGAATCAGGCATTGCATCTGATACAGGAAACTGAACGGGCGCATGTGTTTCCAGTTTACGCATACAGGTTAAAGAGAGCGGACGGTGATCCATGGAGAATATTTGCCTTGAACGTCGAAAAACTGGACGGAAATCTGAAATTATTGCATAGGTTATTGCCTGCAGTTTCAATGTCCTCAAAAGGAAACTATATTTTAAAATGGAATGAAGGATTCCCACTAAATAAGCTTTTGAGTTATATGAACTTTAAAAAGTTAAAAAACTATGAATAAACTATTATTTAACATAATATTACAGGATTTTTTTAATACTTTTGTACTAATTTGCAGGGGCAGTAAATTTCCAGTTTTTTAGAGAGAAAGAAGTCTGATTGAACCAATTTTACACTATTTGAAAAGAAATATATTTCAAATAAACCTTTTTCATAGGGAATTGAAAGCATAGAGAGAGAAAACTATATGATATTATGTTGGTTTATGAGCAATATGAAAAAGATAGGATTTATAATAAATCCAGTTGCAGGCATGGGTGGAAAAGTAGGGCTTAAAGGCACTGATTTTAAAGTAGAAGAGGCAGTAAAATTAGGTGCAAAAGAAATATCTGAGCATAGAGCTGTAGAGTTTTTAGAGCATGTCTATTACAGCGTTGAATTTTTTACATGTTCTGGTAAAATGGGTGAAAATGCACTTAAGTCTAAAAATTTAAAATATCAGGTTGTCTATTTTACCAGAGAGAATACAGATAAAACAGATACTATAGCAGCAGTAAAAGAATTATTGAAATTAAAAGTTGATCTTATAATTTTTGTAGGTGGAGATGGCACTGCAAGGGACATTGCATCAGAATGCAATGATACGCCAATTCTCGGCATTCCAAGTGGTGTGAAGATGTATTCAGGGGTATTTGCGAACAGGCCTAAGGAAGCGGCAGAAATATTGAAAAAATTTTTAGAAGGTCAGACTGATATAATAGAGGCTGAAATATTGGATATAGATGAACAAGCATACTCTGAAAACAATCTAAAGATTAAATTTTACAAAACAGTAAGTAGCATATATGTACCTGATCTAATGCAGCAGAGCAAAGCCGAATATTATGGCGCTGATGAAGAAGAAAGTAAGCAAGGTATAGCAGAGTACCTTTACGATACGATGAGCCCTGATACATTATATCTGATAGGGGCGGGAACAACTGCAAAGAAGATATTAGAACTTTATAACCTATCAGGAACTTTGCTAGGAATTGATGCTATTTACAATAGAGAACTGGTTGGAAAAGATCTCAATGAAGAAAGAATATTAAAGTTAATTAAAAATTACAGTAACAGAAAGATTATATTATCTCCCATTGGAAACCAGGGGTTTATACTTGGCCGTGGAAACCTTCAGATATCCGAAAAAGTGCTTGAGCAATTTGAAAAGAATGATCTTATTATAGTAGCCACAGAGCAGAAAATAATGAACTTAAAATTTTTAAAAATAGATACAGGTAGTGAAAAAATAGATAACAAATTTAAAGGATATTATAAGGTCATTGTTGGATTTCAAAAGATGAAAGTTTTAAAACTAATTTGAGGTGTTAAATCCAAGATAAAATGCAGTTTTGTTAGCTTCAAATGTTTTTTCTGGTACGGAATCTTTAATAGCATTAATCATTGCTTTTTCAGACACGATCTTTGTAATTCTTGCTAGATATCCAAGAATGACCAGATTGACATATATAGTTTTTCCAAGATTTTCTTTTGCGATATTTGTAGCTGAGATACCTTTAGCATTTTTCTCGGCATTTATTTTTACCAGATCTTTTTCGTATATTAACAAACCATCCTCTTTCAATATATCTTTGAACGTGTTATAGCCTTTCTGAGACATTGCAACGAGAATATCTGCATTTATAATATATGGGTAGTCTATCTTCTTGTCAGACAAAATTACTGAAGAGCTGGAAAATCCACCTCTGGTTTCTGCGCCATAGCTTTCAGTAAACACTACTTCTTTGTCTTCATATATTGCGCAAGCTTTGCCAAATATCATACCTGCAAGTATAGCACCCTGTCCTCCAGATCCCGCGAATTTTATTGATATCATTGATGTATCACTCGAAATACAATATTTTTATTCTTTGGCACCAATCTTTAATTTGTTTCTGTCTATTTTCACACCAGAAGGAGTTAAAAATAACAAATTCTTTCCAATGCCTGCCACATCTCCATTAACATCCTTCGCGACATTCTTCAGTTCTCCAACAATTCTTCTCAGAGTTAGCTCGTCACTTGCAAGTAAACTGTAATCTATAACCAAGATATCTCCATTATATACTACATCTGTAACAGAATTAAGATCTTCAAATCTGGAGATCTCTGCAATCTTAATTATAGGACCTGATGCAGTGCTTTCAACACCCGGCTCGAAATCATTCAAATCTATGAATTTTCTAGGCTCTGTACCAATAGCTGCTGATTTTTCAAGTGTTTTAATCTGTTTTCTTCTAATAAATGCTGGCATAGTAGTTTTCACCTTTCACATGGTAATTAAATTATTAAGATAAAAATCTTTCTAATTTTTTATATTAAAAAAATAAAAGAAGGTTTATAAATAGTTTGCAGGTACCTGCTTCAAATTGGCCTTTATGGCTTCTATGCTTTTTATGAACTGTTCTTTCTGTTGAGGGGTTAAGTCAACCTCTATAATCTTTTCTACCCCGTCTTTTCCTAGTATTACTGGCACTTCTGCAAATATGTTTTTTACTCCATATTCTCCATCTAGATATACACTGGCTTCTAAAGCTATTTTTCTATCTTTCTTTATAGCATCAACCATTAGTAAAATTCCTGCGGCCGGGCCCCAGTTACTGCTGAACTTTCTAAGATTTGTTACTGTTGCACCCGCATTTATAGTATCTTTTACAACTTTTGCATACTGTTCGTCGGTAAGAAATGATTTGAGACTCTTTCCATAGACCATGGACAATTCAGGTACTGGATACATGTTTTCTCCATGCTGCCCTAAAACCAATGGCATGATAGCTGCTGGAGAAATACCTATATATTGGGCAGAGTAATATGCCATTCTTCTGGAATCCAATATCCCACTAAATCCTATTATTCTATTTCTCGGGAACTTTAATTTGTTGTTTAAAACAGTGACCATTGCGTCTAGAGGATTTGTGGTGATAATTACTATTGCATTAGGAGCGTATTTTTTAATATTTTCTGCCACACCGGAAACTATCTCTGCGTTTTTGGCAGCCAGTTCTTCTCTTGTCATTCCTGGTTTTCTGGCCAATCCTGCGGTAACTACAACTATATCACTACCTTTTATGTCTTCAAAGTTATTTGAGCCTTTTAAGTTCACAGCCTTACCAAGTATTGCGGCTGTGTGATTCAGATCCAAAGCTTCTCCCTGTGGTACTCCCTCAACCACATCAATCAGTGTGATGTTGTTATCCACATCACCAAACATTAAAAAAGCGGCAGTTGTTGCACCTACTCTTCCGGAACCTATTATTGATATCATAGATATGTTAATAACACCCGCAATATTTAATATTTTTCTTTTTTTTTTAGCGTATATTTATTTAAAAAAATAATATCTAAAAATCATAGAATTTAAATAACAATTATGATTGTTATATTTCAAGCTGGTGAAAATATGAATGACTTAATAATTAGAATAGCGGGAGCTGCAGGAGATGGAGTGCAGTCTGCAGGAACTATGTTAGCAAAATATTTTCAGAGAAACGGATTATATGTATTTTCCTACAATTACTATCAGGATCTGATTCGAGGTGGGCAAAGTTGGTATCAGATAAGGGTGTCAAACGACAAAGTAAAAACTCATGGAAACAATTTGCATATACTTATCTCTTTAACAAGTGACGGCGTTTTTAGACATATCAATGAGAAAATAAACGAGGGTGGTGCCGCGCCGCTGGCAAAAGATGGTATTGCAATATTTGATGAAAATCTCAATATAAAAACAAAAGATCCAAGATTTAGAGAATTACCATTATCTGCCATCGCAAAAAAGCATAGCTCGAATGTATTAGTAAGAAATATGGTCGCATTAGGATCACTTATCAAGGCAATAAGATTTGAAATAGAACCGATGCAGGAAATAATAGAAGAACAGTTTGGGGCTAAGGGAAAAAGTGTTACAGAAAACGAAGAGGCACTAATAGATGGTTATAACTCCTATATATTAGAACCATTTGTTACTTCATTAAAAGTTACTGATAGAAAAACATATTTGATAGGCGGTGGAGAAGCCGTTGGATTGGGCGCAGTAGCAGCTGGTATGAAAGCATATTTTGCATATCCTATGACCCCTGCATCTTCTGCTTTGCACTGGCTAGCAAATCATGCAATTAAATATAAGATTCTGGTAAAAGTTGTAGAAGATGAAATTTCAGCAATAAATATGGCTATTGGCGCTAATTATGCTGGAATAAGGGCTATGACAGGTTCTTCTGGAGGTGGATTTGCCTTGATGACCGAAGCATTAGGAATGGCTGGTATGATGGAGATTCCATTAGTTGTTTACGAGGCACAGAGAGCAGGACCTTCAACTGGCTTGCCAACAAAAACAGAGCAGTCGGATCTCAATCAGGTTTTAGGAGCATCACAAGGAGACTACCCGAAGATTATTCTTGCACCCAGAAATGTAGAGGACTGCTTTTACTGTACGAGAGAGGCATTTAACCTTGCAGAAAGATATCAATTACCTGTTATTGTTATGTCTGATCTCTATCTTGCAGAAAGAATGGAATCTGTTGATGACTTTAACTTTGAATATAATATAGATCATGGTAAGATTGCTGACTCTAAATTTACAGATTATAAAAGGTATGAATATACGGATGATGGAATCTCTTACAGGGCCATACCTGGTACTATGAACCTGATGCATGAAGAGGATAGCGATGAGCATAACGAATATGGAGATGTCATAAGCGATGCGGTTTTAGATCCTGGATTAAGGGTCAAGTCTGTTGAAAAGAGGATGAGAAAACTGGAAGAGTATATAAAAACCATGCCTGCAACGCCTGAATACATGCTCAAAGATGCAGAGTTCATAATTGTTCAGTGGGGATCTACACAGGGGGTAGTAGAAGAAACAGTAGATTCATTGCGAAAAGAAGGATATAAGGTGGGTGCTTTAGAGATAAACAGACCATACCCTATGAATCAGGACATTAAAGAGAAATTGAAAAATAAAAGATTTGTTGTGGTAGAAAATAATTATACAGGGCAGTTAGCAAGGTTAATAAGATCTAATTTTGGGTTGGAGCCACTGAAGGTATTAACTAAATATGATGGGGAACCATTTTATGAGAAAGATCTAAGAGAACAGATTAAAAAATTGATTTTAAATAAGGAGGTGCTATAATTATGGATCCTAAAATATATGTTCACCCTCGCGTTAAGCCAGACTGGTGCCCTGGCTGTGGCAATTTTGCACAGCATAATGCAATAAGATCAGTGTTTTCAAAACTAAATATAGAACCATATAATGTTGTAGTAGTATCTGGAATTGGGTGTTCAAGCAACATGCCGGAATATCTAAATACCTACGGCTTCCATGGCATTCATGGAAGATTATTGCCTGTAGCACAGGCAATTAAATGGAGCAATCCTGACTTAACAGTAATTGCATATGGAGGAGATGGTGATGGGTATTTTGAAGGTACAAATCATCTTATTCACGCAGCAAAAAGAAATGTGGATATAACATACATTGTTTCAGACAATCAGATCTTTGGGTTAACTACTGGCCAGGCATCACCAACATCTGAGCTTGGAATGATAACAAAGACCACACCATATGGAAATGTAGAGTATCCTATAAATCCATTAACAATAGCTCTAAGTGCCGGCGCTACATTTGTAGCTAGAGGTTTTTCTGGAGAGATAGCTCACTTGGAAATGCTGATACAAAGAGCAATAGAGCATAAAGGTTTCTCTTTAATAGATGTGATGAGCCCTTGTATTACATGGAACAAACTAGATACTTATGAATATTTTAAGCAGAAAACATACAAACTTGACGAAGAGCATATAACAGATTTTTCATATGCTTACAATAAGGCATTAGAAACCGAAAAAATACCTATTGGCATTTTTTATGAAATATCAAAACCAAAATATGAGGATCTCGATCCGGTATTAAAAACTGTGAACCTGAGCAAAGATAATATACATATTAATAAAGATGAGGCTTTAAAAGAGTTTTTATAATTCAAGATATATATCTTTCTAGATTTAATGGTGATAAAAAATGATTAAATTATTTCAGATAGATGCAATAGAAGCAAAGAGATTTATAAGACCGGAAAATATGAGCTTTGAAGTGAGAATAGACAACAACAGTACAATTAACTCTATTAAGAAGATTGATGACAAAACTGCAGAAATAACATTCAGGTATACTGCAACATATGCCGGCATAGGTTCTATCTCTATTGAAGGTACTTTGGTTTATGAAGGTGATGCAGGTAAACTAGAAGAAGAATGGACTAAAAAAAGAAGAATTCCTGATGATACTGTAAATGAGATTCATGGCGTTATAATAAACAACTGTATAATCGAGGCAACATGCCTTTCAAAAGAAGTTAGATTGCCACCACCTACTCCGCCACCAACACAATTCATGCCCCCTAAACAGCCTGACAAGAAAACAGATGGATATGGATATGCCTAATATTCTCTCCACTTATATCCACAATGCTTGCATATATAAAACCTGGTTTCAGGCTCATCTGATGCACGGGTCTGTCTTATCATATAATACGCTCCAGTCTGATCGCATTTTGGGCAGGTAACATTATCATCTACAGGCAGTGTATTTACTTCATCAGTAACGACTATTACCTCTTTTTCTTTGCTTTTTTCAACAACTCTAATATCCTTATCTCCAATATCCTCTGAATATCCACATTTTTTGCATACTAATTTACCCCCAGAAGGATACATTAGAGCACCACATTTAGGACAGAACATAATATGCATGAATACAGAATCTGTATATAACATTTTTCCAAATTTTCTAAAGTCTTTCTTAAACAAAATGAGATAAAAAGTATGGTTGATCCAGACATAGTGACACTATATGGTGAAGCAGTAATGAAAAACAGCATTGCCATATTTTCAAGCATAAAAAATAGCCCAAACAGTAGTTACTATACATTTTGTCATTTAATCTACATTGATCATTAACATAAATCATAAAATAGACATTATTATACCTGAAAAACAATCTCTATTTTTGCGGCAATCTCAAATTTTGATAGTGTTCTAAAGTTCCTAAAAGTAGAGATATTCATTCAGAGGTAAAAAAATGAAAATTTATTTATAATTCACTCTATCCCCATTTCTATTTTATTAAAAGTTAACTTTATCGAATGAAATATTCTGTGAAAGCTGGCAGGAGTAATCAGGGGTAAAATTATATATATCGCTTAGAGATTCACCTGTTATGTTTTCTGAACGTGTACTGAAAATTGAGCCTTCCTCTACCGTTAGTTTAATGAATAAAGAGGAAGAGCTAAGAAAAAAGGGATTAAATATTGTATCATTTTCGGTAGGAGAACCGGATTTCACAACACCAGCAGATATTATAAATGCTGCATATAAGGCAATGCTTGAGGGGAAAACACATTATACAAATTCAAATGGCATTGAACCTTTGCGCATGGCGATTGCAGATAAATACACAATTGAAAATAAAGTTAATGCCAGTTATAAAAACGTGATAGTAACACCCACAAAGTTGGGCTTATATATGGCTATTGCTGCGCATATCAATAAAAACGATGAGGTACTTTTGCCAGATCCTGGATGGGTTTCATATCATGAGATGGTTAAGCTAAATGACGGGAAACCAGTATCTTACACATTAGATGAATCCAATGATTATGCTCTAGATCAAGAATCAATAAAGCAGAAATTAAATAAAAACACGAAAATGATAGTCATAAATACACCTTCAAATCCTACAGGATCTATTTTATCATTTGATGATCTCAAGTTTCTAAATGACATTGCTGAAGATAATAATATAATAATACTATCTGATGAGATCTATGAAAAGATAATTTATGAAGGAGAACATGTTTCAATTGGCTCATTTGACAAAAATTTAGATCATACGATAATAGTAAATGGTTTTTCAAAATCTTATGCCATGACCGGCTGGAGACTGGGATACCTGATAGCATCCGAGCCTGAAATATATCAGATTAATAAGTTACAACAACAGACTATTACCTGCCCAGTATCATTTGCTCAGTATGCAGCAGTAAATGCGTTTAAAAACATGCAGTCAGTAAAAAACATGGTTACTGAATTTTTAAAAAGAAGAAACCTTATATCTAAGTTATTAAAAGAGCTCGGTATTTTCGAGTTTGAGGTCCCCAAGGCTACATTTTACATATTCCCAAAAATTAACTATAAAAATATGAATGATATAGAGTTCACTGAATTTCTGCTTGATAAAGCTCAGGTTAGCCTGACTCCTGGATCTGCGTTCGGTGAAAATGGTAAAGGTCATGTTAGATTCTCTTTTGCTACAAATACTGAAAATATTGAAGAAGGCATAAGAAGAATAAAAAATGCTTTATGATTCATTCAAAAATGAGATTTCGTCATCAGATAGCTTTAGAGTTTCGATAACATGGTTTTGGAATTCAAGGTCTTTCTGAAATATAACTTTAAAATTAGATATCTCATTTGAGACTTTATCTGTAGAAATATGCATATAACTACCAATTTTTAGTAGAAGTTTATTATTTGATTTTCTGAGGTTTTTAGTACGACCAAGTTCTTTTATGTAGGCAGGATAACTAAATTTAGAATGTTTAGAGTAAACCTCAGTTTTTGCAATAGTAGTTGCGGCCATTAAATCAGAAGCATAGCTCCATAGAAGATAGTATTGGTTTTTGTATACTCTTCTTAAAAATAAGTCAGCTTCAGTCAAATACCTTAATCCATTATTCATATCCACAGGGTTCAAATACTCTGCCGGTAAATTTTCATCAAGCCATGCTAAGATGTAATCTGGATCTTCATCTATTTTTCTGAGCTCTTCTATTGCGGATTTCAATGTTAATTTTCTAGCCAGTATCTGAACCATTGCATTGTAAATATTCTCTTCCCGATCTCTAATTCCGATTACTGCCAGATCTGCATTAGTTACCTCTCTTCTCCCAATTGCCAAGATCTGAAGGTCATTTATGGAGCCTCTCATATCCCCACTATTTTTTTCTATGATGGTCTTTAAGATTTCATCAGATATTCTCACATTTTCTAATCTGCATATATTTCTCAAAACTTTTATAATGCTGTTCATAGTCATAGCCTTAAATTTTATCTCTACAGACATGTTTCTGAGTGCAGACCCGTAATTTCCTTGATAGAGCTTGTATGAGTCGTTTACGGTTAGAATTATGGGTTGTTTGGAGACACTAATTGTCTTTACAATTGCTTTTTTGCCACCATAATCTCCATAATCTCTTTTATCTTTGTCATTTTTGTCAATTTCCACTTTTTTTTCATAGAGATTATCAGCTTCATCCAATAAGATAAGTTTTCTTTTACCATGTTTACTGGATATGAACTGTCCTTCCTCTGTAAAAGTTTCACATTCAGCACCAGATTTTACTACACTGTAAATTACGTCTTCATTTCTTGCGTCAGAAGCATTTAATTCTACAAGATCCCAATTTAGATCATGTGCCAGTGCATGTGCCAAGGTCGTTTTTCCTACTCCCGGCTTACCTACAAATATCATACATTTCTTCTTTGGAACGTTATGTATCCACTCATTCGCCCAACTCTTAATCTCAGAAATCGTACTTTGCATATCTGCAATCTCGTTAAGGGACTTAGGCCTGTATTTTTCAGTCCATAATTTAGGATCCATACAAAAAGAATATTGGATTTGGTTTAATATATTTTTTGAATAACCAACTGAAACCACTAATATTTTTTATGCAATATTTTCATAAGGATAATATCTGCATCCCATGGTTTTTGCATAGTAATTTATGAATTACGCGGCAAGCGTTCCTACAAGATCAAAAATCTTGCTTGAATCTTCTGAGTTTCCGGGAGAAACTAAGCCAGGAATTGCATCATTGGATACTATAGTATTGATTCCTCTTGCAACTACATACCCGCTGTTTGGATTTCCAAGAGCTTTGCCTACAGTTCCAATAAAACTAGGCATTGATATTGCGACAACTAATATGCCGAGTGAAAATACCGGATCAGATATATAATTAAGGAATATCAAAGGTATTCCAATAAGAAATATTTCAAAAGTTCTTTCTAAAAACGTAATCCAGACTTTCTTCCCAAAATTTTCAGTAGGCTTGAAAATCAGCAGTAATGAAGCAATTGGCAATAACGTAATTGTCACAAGGATCCAGATTATTCTTATAATTAAAATGACTACTAATATAAATATCAATGCGAAAAGTGCTAGATTGAACAAAAAAATAACTAACCCGTTGTCTTGTAAAAATTGATACCATTGAGTGTTCAGAATAGGCCAACCACCCAAGTTCCATATTCCTACAAGGTTCGGGTGAGGTAATATGCTACCACCGGGAATCTGGGATGGAGTAAAATCCATATAATATAAAAACTTATAAAATGCATCGCTTACCATCATAATCAGGTCTGCAAAATATACTGAACTGTATGCTAAAACTATTCCTAAAAACATTTTTGGCAGGATCTGACCTATATCTTCTTTTTTGTAAATTTGAAATTTTAATAAATAATCTAATGCACCTAAAATTATTATTATACTCATAATAGGTACTACAATATAATCTAAAAATATTATGTTTAGATTTACAGCAATATCCATTAAATTTTGAGAGTAGATAGCATAACTATTTGCTTCTAAATTATTGGATAAAGAAGCAGTTGGAACCCATCCTAATGGAGGAATAGCGCCAGTACTAGTAAGTAATTGAGGAAAATTTACAGAGGGATTTAAAAATGGGAAGGTAATAGTACCCCATTCAAATGTTAATGCACCTTGCAAGGCAGCGTTATATATAGAATAAAGTGCCATCATTATTTCATTAACTATTACTGATATTATATCCAATTGTCTCTACCTCCCAATATTACGACAACTGCCAATACTAGCAATAGTATGATAAATAAAAGATATAGAAATGAGTAGTTTTCAGGAGTATGATACGTTTCAAACATAAAGGTGGCGGTAACATTTTGTGTAAACATATTTGAAGAATTGTATTGGACTTCCAGTTCACTTATCTTTTTTTGTAATGTGAAAGATCCATAGTAATACCCTGAGCCTTTTGATAGATTTAATCTGTAAATATGAAAAGCATTGTTAACAAAATATTCAATTTTCAAGGTTTTGTTTACATCTACATCTTGTAAGTTAGAAATATTCTGAATAGTAATATTTACGATAGCTCCATTTTTATAGACTTTAATTAAGGGTGAGATTTTCTTGACATTGAGAAATTCATACTGTGTTTTTAAATGGTCTAGATCACTAATTTTCATAACTTGTTTGTTAAGATCTATATAATATGATGAACCATTAATTAGATTTCCAAACAAATCATAGATTTTTACGTCTCCACTAGCATCGGTTTTTAATTTGATAAAATTCTCTGAACCGTTGTAATAATAAAGATCAAACATATTTCTAAAATTTTTCAGAATCTGGTTGCTCTGCACTAACATATATTCAGCTGTCTTGTAAGGTTCGTAAAAGTCATATAAATATAATATATCAAGTGCAAAGATAAGACTGTTGTTTACAAATATAGGCCCTATTGGATCATCAAAATATGGATATGTATAATTTGGCGCAGATATAGGATTTTGGAATCCGTTAATATCGATATGATTATAATTACCTGAAATATTAATATTTTGAGAGTTGTTTATGCTATCTGATCCAAATCCTATATCTCTGAGCGTTGAGTTTTCTGATATGAATATGGTGCTATTACTACCTATTAGATCCATAATTTGCAGTTTCGGAGCATGATATATTTGAAAATAATATGCATCAGTAATGTTTCCAGCACTGACAAAAATAGTGAAGTCTGTTAAGTTATTATTTAATGAAATTTGGAATATTGGATTAGTCTGTGTGATATTTAATATGCTTTCAGAATTTGGAATATTGATACTATTGAATAAAGATAGCTTGTTAATATATAATTCTGGCAATAGATCTCCTTTGTAAATTGAAATTTTGTATGTTGATACAGATGGATAGGCTAAGATTTTTGCACTAAAGTTCGGCAATATGTATGAGTAATTATATGAAGTGATAGTATTGGTGAATATGGCATCAATCCAGTGATCTGGATTTCCTACAGCTCCTATAGGAGGATCGCTTAATAATTCTGTGCCATTTTCAAAGTTCCAGTTATTAATCTCATTTAGCATATCTGGGAAAAAATTAAAATTTGGGAAATCCAGATACTCTAATGAAAAAGGATTGAATGAAGATAGAAAAGAGTCAGTGCCCATATATAGCAATGGTTCATCGTTAATCGAAAGTGGTATAGTATAGTTATAATCCAGATTGTTAAATATTACTGTATTAAAAATAGGTTGCTGATCAAAAGTAAATCTGAACTTGATTAGATTCCACCCAAAATCACTATAGTTTGAGCATATATACATCTTATTGGCAATGTATCCCTCTCCAATTACTTTTGTAAGATTTATGCTGATATTATACACTGGTTTTTGAGAGTTCAGAGAAAAGTCAAAACTGTAGTTTTTGAAATATGTATTGTTATATGCTACTATATATGCTTCTCCGTTTACATTTTGATATTTATAATTTAAAAATGATAAAAATGAAGATAGTATTGAACTATTTGCAGGATTTAATAAATAAAATAGATCAGATATAGAGATTTGCTGAGAATAATAGAAACTTAAATTTATAGATGTACTGCTAGTAATGTAGATTCCATCTGTTTTGATAGTAGCTGTATTCTCAGCATTTACTGTGTTGATGTGCATTATGCAGATTAACATTACTGCAATCATAACTGCTAAGATCTTACCCCTCATTGAGAAAAGAGAATGATTTTTTCAATATTAATCTTTCGTCTTAATTTTTGACAAACCTTATATAGAGATAAGTAATCTAAATATTGGCAAAGAGCTCGAGAGTGGCTTACGTTGGTTTGTAAATCAATGAGGAAAGTCCCTCCTCCTAGAGCAACCAATCCTATACAAATAGGAATCTTGAGAAAGATGGTAAAGGTACAGAAACGCCACAGCTTTCGAGGTTAGAATGATTTCTCTGTGGATGACGTTCTCGAAAGAATTGTTGAAACGAACTTCCTTGGTGGAGCAAGCCAAACAGCTTTGATGATTTGCTCTGAGAAAAGCGGGTTGGCGCATTAGTCGAATGCCACTTGAAACAGAAGAGGGCTTACTACGAGCACTTTGCTATTCACTTAATTAATTAAGCGAATAGCTGGTGTGTTATGTAATTATTTTTTTGTATAGTAAAATATTTAACTGAAACATTAATGAAGGTGTTTGATACTATATGACAAACAAAAATACCTCTATTAAAGAGAAGAAAGTAGAATATAAGAATATTGCAAAAGAGTGGATTTATAGCTAAGCTATAAAAAAATCAATGAAAAAAGATATAGAAAGCAGGATATTTTTGATCTTTGAATACATTTTTTATTTAGGTTAAAAATTGAGCAATCAAAAAATTTATTATAGTTATTAGAGATTATCTATAATATGAAAAAATGTCGAGTGTGTGGGGCTGAAAATTCAGATGACGCAATAATTTGTGTTAAATGTGGTTCCAGATTATCGTCACAAATTTCTGAGAATCTACCTTTTGAACTTCTTGAAAATGAAGAGATCCTCGCAGACATAAAACCTGAAAGGAGTTTAGTCATAAAGCTTATGGCACCAGCCATTCTTTTATCAATTATAATATTTATTATTAGTCTTCTTCCTATTATTGCACGCTTGTATCTCGATGCTATAGTTATATTGATTATAATGGCATTGGTTCTATTATCTGGATGGCTTATAGGTTTAATGGCATATAAGAAATATAGATATTGGATCACAAATCTCAGAGTGATTGGAAAAATAGGAATAATAGCATATCAAATAAACTCTATTCCATTAGAAAATATAACAGATGTAATAGTTAGGCGACAAATTTTAGATAGAATGTTAAATTTGTCCTCTTTAATTGTTACTCCAATGGGGATTGCGCAAACAAGTTCTTGGAGTAGTAGTGGTATATCTGCCAATTCAACCTATTTTCCAGCATTGAGGCCACAAAAGGCATCCGAATTACAAAAATTAATATTTCATCTTAGAGACTTGAGAAAAAAGTAAATTTTTATTATAAATTATAAATGAAAAAGGGGGATTAAAATGAAAAAAATAATGTTATTTATATTGGCTCTTGCAGTTATAGGCCTTTTAGTTAATTTGAATCGTGTGTCAACTTATTTCTTTGGAACAGAGATACATGAAAAATATAATAACATTTTTCTGACGGGTTCTCGCTGGACTATAGTGGCTTATTTAATCTGATTGGAACTAATTATTCTTACTATATATATGGTTTTATTATAACCTTAACTCTTTAGAAATGTAGGCTCATGTGGAAAATAAACTTTTTTACTCCAAAAAGTCAATGGCCACTGAATAAATATATGGATGTTGAAAATTATGGCCCTAAATAGCAGCCCCGAGCAGATTCGAACTGCTGTCGATGGGTCCAGAGCCCATTATGCTTGGCCGCTACACCACGGGGCTATAGACAAGCAATCTTTTTCCAATATATAACACTTTCTAAAGCTCATTTTAT
>JAVRLB010000002.1:0-53970 GCA_031961865.1 Thermoplasmatota archaeon
CCTATTTTTTAATGTACTTTTTTTTCCAGAACGATGGATATATTCCCCGCTCAATAATGACCTCTTTCATTTTGGCAATCATGCCACTGCTCATATTTTGATAATCTTCACTGTTTATTGTAGATATTCCTATACCAATCAATTCATCTTTTTTAGTATACAATGAGACGTAATCGCCTTTATTAAATTTAGATTCTAATGAATTCACTCCTTTAAAATATAAGGGGGACCCATGTGCCAGTGCATCAACCGCAAGATCACGTACAACTATTTTTGGGAGACTGCTTGCAAGCTCCTCTCCAGGGTGTATCAATTTTCGCAGATAGCTATCATCACCCTGCAAATAATAGTAATGACCATCTAACAGGTTCTGTAAAGTACAAGAGATGGATTCATCAAATATCCCTGTTCTGGTTCTTCTTAGCTCTTCCATATGTGCACCCACCCCTAAAGCATCTCCAATGTCCACGCAAAGAGTTCTGATATATGTTCCTGCCTCAGTGCTAACCTTAAAAAGCACATCTCTCTTTGAAATCTCTAAAATATCAATTTTGTAAATTGTCCGTTTTCTGAGCCTCCTGGCCACAGCTGCCCTTACAGGTGGCGTTTGAAATATAACTCCCTGAAAATCGTTCATCACTGCTCTGATATTTTGAGGCTCTACATCTTTATGCAGTCGCATAAGCGCTATGTATTCTTTAGAGTCCAGATGTATAAAATTCACAATTCTTGTAGCTTTGTTTAACGAAACCGGTAATATTCCAGTCACATTGGGGTCCAGTGTGCCTGCATGACCTGCTTTACTTACCTGCAGTATATTTTTAACCCATGCGCTCACCTGATGACTCGTTGGCCCTTTAGGCTTATCTATAAAAACTACTCCAAAGTTCAAGAGCTCTTCAATACTTTTTTTTTCAGTTACCATTAGCTTTTACATACTCCATTATTATTTTTGAGACCGTTTCCGGATCTTTATCATCGCTATCTATTACGAGATCGTATATTTTTAAATCTTCATAATGTATATTATATATTAATAGATACCTGTACTTTTCAGACTGTTCTCTCAAAGTTAGATTCTTTCTTATTTCTTCTTCTGAGCTTGTTTCTCTTCCAGATATTCTTTTAACCCTGACCTCGAATGAAGCAGTGATGTAAATCTTTATCGCTTTGATATTATTTAAATATGCAATCCAGCCAGCTAAGCGAGAATCTAATATTATATTATCATTATTTTCAAGCTCTTTTTTCAGATACTCATCTATTTTTATATCTATTTCGTGATTATTTTCAGAATATTTGCTAAACTGCTCTATGCTCATATTGTGATCATCAGCAAGTTTTCTAAATACATCTCCGCCAGACATATAAAAATAAGACAGATTCTTTGCAAGTAATTTAGAAACCGTAGTTTTACCACTGCCTGGTGGGCCACTGACTGTTAACTTCATAGAGTTTTTAACCTCTTCGTGAACTCATACATTTTGAATATGTATGTCATCACCTGTGCAAATACTGCAGTAAAAAGCGAAGAGACAATCATCCAGTAAGGTATCACAAAATAATATGCGCTATACGGTAAATTAGAAGCCCATGGCACATTAAAATATTTTAGCGTTGCCATGTGAACAGGATAAATTGTTTTTTGACCTCCTAAAAATACATAAAGCCATGTAAATATTGCAATTACAATAAACATTGTGAGCATTGTTGGTTTCATCTGCGCGTTCATCATTTCCATCTGTTCAGGCATTATTTTCTGCTGTTGCTTTCGCAACTGGTTTATTTTAGCCATATCCCTGGTTCTGTATACTTCTCTGCTCACTCTCTGAAACTCTTTCATTTTGTTCTGGATCTTTCCAAACTTGATCCAATCTGCAAAATAGTGCCTTGCATATGTATTTATCAGTGTTATTACCACACCTGCAAAGATAATTGTTAACATTGGCAGTGCTCCATTAAACCCTAACACAGGATAGAATACATACCCCACAGCATATGCTATGCCGTCTCTTATTTGAGGAGATAAAATAATGATAAAAGAGAGCATCATGAATAGGAAATAAAATCCCATCGTGCTGCCGCTTTGCCTCGGGACTGGAGCGTTCTGCTCAGGCATTTCTTATCATCTCTGAGAGCTTATGCACTGTTTCCTCAACTTTACCCTCTTTATTTTGAATGATTAGGACGTTTGCGCCGGTCTGGACAGAGCATGCTGCTGCAAAAGCCCTGTTTATGCTCTGATGCTCTTCTATGCTCAAAACCTCATCTTCATCTCTCACTCGAGTCTCATCTTTTTTCCTTCTTGATGATATATCTTTCGAGTCTGCCTCGATCAATACTAACAGGTCAGGTTTCAATTCTTTGAGCACCCAGGCAGGCAATCCTGGCAAATATCCAGAATTGGTTTTTATAGACATGTGTGTGTCCACTATAACGTTCTCGTACTTACCAATTGCCATTGCTGCTTCTTTCTGTATATCTCTCTGCCATTCAACCTTCTGTTTCCTTATATCATCTCTTGATGTTACACCATATCCCTTTGCAATGTTGAGCATTACTGTTCCATAATTCTGTATTGGGTAGCCCAAGTTTTTGCTTACTCCTTCTAATATTGTGCTTTTCCCAACGCCTGGAACTCCAGTTATTATTATTCTCATTTTTACTCACCCTTCAAAAAATTGTCTTACAACAGGATGCATTTCCATAAGCTGTTCTCTTCCCATTGCCTCGTAAAACTGTATCATTATACCTACAGCCAGCAACAATCCGGTACCGGTAGTATTTCCTATAGTACCTATCAGGTCCGCCACTGCTGCAAGTGCACCTACCGCAGCACCGCTAAATATAGTGATCGCTGGAATATACTTATCCAATACACTTTCAATGACCTTCGGCTCACGCCTAAACCCTGGTATCTGCATGCCGCTGCTCTGGATCTGTTTTGCTACCGCCTTGGAATTCATATTTGTTGTATCGATCCAGAATATTGCAAATAGTACACTCATTCCAATCATAAACGCTGTAAAAACGAATACTTTTATCAATTCCTGCCAGTACGTGTGCCCTAGAAACGCTGCTTGGTAAGTTGTTGGCTCCATTAATGGCAATAGCCATTGCCCAATCCCATTGATCTGATTTAGATAATATGCAAGACCTCCTATAGGTGTGGTCTGGTTTATGCCATACATCTGTACCTGGGCAGCATTTGGATATACCCCCAGCAGGGGATTGTGCCCCAGCAATGGTATGTGTGCAAGTGCAGGATTGGTCCAGAATATCATAGTCCACATTGCCACGTTTGCCAGCAGTGCAGTCGTTAAAATTACAGGTATATTTGACGCATACATCAGCTTGATAGGATATCTGCCTCTTGCGCCTCTTGCACGTTCATGTGCAAGCGGTAACTCTATTTTAGTACTTTCTGTCCACGCCACTACCAAAAATATCAATACCGTGCCTATCAATGCAACGATAGGGTTTGGCGGGGCAAATAATATCGTTTCTATTCTCCCTGCATAAAGCTGACTTGACGAAAAATTGATCAGCAGATAAGCTGTTTTTGGTATTACTCCGCTTGGCGGATTTGAAAGAGAGACCGGAAGTGCAACGTTGGCAGGTATCCAGTTTATGATGCCAGTAAAAGTAGCCTGAGCAACTCCTGCTGCGATAAATAACGATATACCTGATCCTATCCCCCACTTTGAGACCAGCTCATCCATTAAAAACACTAAATATGAACCAAAAAATATCTGCACTACTATTAATGTCCTGGCTAAAAACAGTCCTTGGCCGGCCCATATACCATTTAAAAGAGTGATAAATGATGTAGATGGATTCAGGTACCCGAATACCTGAGGTATCGCTTCTACCAGAATCATTATTATTACCAGCAATTTTTGCGTTTGCTGATACATACTTTTGTCTTCTTCGTTTGTTAAATCAAAATTGATTATTTTAGCACCGACAAATAACTGCATTATGATCGATGCTGTAACGATCGGCCCTATTCCAAGCTGCATTAAAGTACCAGACGCACCAGCCAATATGGCCCTGAAAGAGGCAAATACATCTATGATATTTGATGTGCTCAGTCCATAGATGAATATATTAGTAAGTGCAAAATAAAGTACTAATACTGTACCTGTCCAAAACAACTTTTCTCTGAACAGGACATGCCTGTCTGGCTTAATTACGCTCGGTAATCTCTCAGCTAATGGTTTTAAACCGTATAGCTTACTTTTCTTATCTCCATTATATGACAAAATTAAATATAACATATAATACAGTGGCGCAAGTAATAACAGAATTACAGTATTTGGAAGCCACTGTGCCATATAGATACTATAAAAACTCTGCAATGACAATATTTTGCCCGCAATATATGCAATATAAACATAAATAGTGGCAATAAATAATATAGCTACAATTACGCTTACGCCTCTTTTTCTCGGAATTTTATCAGTGACTTCAACCATCTAGTTCTACCCCGCCACCAGCTTTTTTTATCTTTTCTATTGCTTGTGCGGATGCTTTTTCAACTTTCAAGTTCATTTTTTTGGTGGGTGTACCCTTGCCTAAAAGCTTGGTAATTCCTGCACTGGTAAGATCTACAGTCCATAAATCATTATTATGTTTAGCATGCCCAATATCCTCAAAAAACTGAAGATTTTGCTCAAGCTCCATAATGTTTATAGTGCTGTCTGGAACATTGTTGTTGTGGCTTACAAAGCCATGTCTTCCCCAGTGATATCTGTAAAACTTGTTCAGCCAGATCCATCTATGCTTTCCAAGCCCGGACATTCCTTCTCCACCACGAAGTCCTCTGCCGCGTCTTCCTTTCATTCCATGTCCATGTCTCCTATATCCTCTAAATTTTCTAGCTCTGTCTGTCATATTATTCACCTATATATGATCATATTCTTTACCAGATTGTTTATTTCTTTACCCTGATATCCTAATGCTCCACCTTCTTTATAGGACCTTTTTGTCTTTCCATATCCTCCTTTTGGGGGCGAGAGCCGGAAAAGAGGCTTTATCTCTGGTATCTCTTTATAAACAATCTTTCTCTCTATTAAAGCTGCTGCTAATTCTTCAATGCTCTGGTAAGATGTATTCTCCCGTATATATTCATCTGTTACTGCCTTATCGCCTATTAATCTACCCTTCTTAGTAATCAGCTCTTTTAAAGTTTCTTTATCTATTTCTCCCCATGTAACATAATCATTTACCTTTCTTAACATCCCTTCATTCTCTTTGTTTTTCTTTAATAATACTGCATGATTTATACGGGTCAATCTTAATATTTTCAGCGCGTCAGCAGTATCTCTGTTGATCTTAGTCCGTCCCCTCACCCGTATCACTATGTACATCATTTACACCTCCTTTAAAAATAGGTAAACTTACACTTAATCTGCTGCTAACTCTCATGAGGATCGTTGCTTTTAATGCATCATAAGTTGCAAATGCATAATTAACAGTAGTCTTTGTATGACCCTGCGTAAATCCCCATACATCGCTTATTCCTGCTAATCTTAACACTGCTTTTGACACGTTCCCAACCGCAAGGCCTACTCCTCTCGGAGCCGGTTTTAAAACCACTCTTACAGATCCTGCACTGCCCACAACTTTAAATGGCAAAGAATGAGATGTATTACAGCCACATTCCCAGGATCCGCAACCTCTCTTAATTTCGATGATCTTTAATTTTGCATTCTGTATTGCTCTCTTTATTGTAGGACCAACTTCTTTGCCTCTAGCTCTGCCAATGCCTACAAAACCATTTTTGTTTCCTACTACCACCGTAACCGCAAAGTTGGTTCTTCTTCCAGAATCGGTCATTCTCTGTACCATCTTTACATCAAGCACTTCTTCCTCTAATCCTGGCATTAGCAAATCTACTATCTGCGGTTCTTTTAAAGGTAAATATGATGATAATGCCTGGGAAAGTGTCGTAATCTTTCCACTTATGACTAATTTTCCTAACTTTGTCTTTGGTGTCCATTCTATGTTCTCTTTAGCCATACAATTATTCCTCCAACTTAGATTTAATTTGAGTAATTTCAGATTCCATATCTTTGTTCAGGTGCTTTCCAGAAAGTCTGTCCGCATCAGGAAGCTTGTCTTCACTATGTGGTATTAATAATCCTGCATCTAACATCCCCTGCAACGCCGCAAATACTCTGCCACCTTTTGATGGTACCTGCCTTCCAATGTCAAGCACTGCTTTTTCTATTCCTTTTTTTATAGCTCTCTTTCCTGCAAGATATCCAGCTAGATATGCTGCTGGAACGGTCTTTGTAGAATATGACCAGCCATATTTTTTTAATTCTATAGCAGTAGCTGATGAGATAATCTTATCTCCAATAGCTTCAAAATTCACAATCTGAACAATCGTGTTCTGCAATGTCTTTCTGACTACAGCTCTTGGAATATTAGCCCTTAACAGGTTTAAACGGGTTCTGTAATCTGTAATGTTCTTTCTTCTTCTTTTAAATGGTAACCTATTGACTGTCATTTTTTCACGTCCTCTTTTAATTCTAAATGCGACAGCAAATGAGCTCTGTTCTTAAAAGAGCCACCTTTGGCAAGCAGATAATATCTACGATACACATGAGCATCTATCTTATTATCTGTTCTCAGCGATTTTAAAGTTTTTCTTAATACCCTTATATTTTTCATCCATCTCTGCTTTTTTGGATACCTTGCATATTTTGTGCCTCTTCTAGATCCCTGCCCTTTTCTCAGCCCTTTGCTTTTCTGCATTTTGTTGTGCCTTATCCTGCTCCTGGAATTGCCTACTATATCCTGTTTCTTGATTACTCCTTTTTTAATTAACATCCTTACATCGTCTCTGGATATTGCAGCTTCTATGTCTTCTTCAGCCTTTGGATCCAGATAAACCCTGTTTATCCCGCACTTAAATATCTTTGACGCTAATCTTTTTTGAAATGTTAAATCCATATTTTCTCACCTTTCTAAACCGTTGAGAACTTTTAATCCCAGCTTATTCGCTTCCTTCACGATCTCTATCTTCTTTCTCATTCCTACAGTGCGTGCGATTCTGACTGCATCTTTTTTAGGGTCTAGGGTTTTCAAAGATTCAGCATTGTAAACTAAAATGTCCCTGAATCCGCTTGAATGAAGATACCTTACCTTTCTGGGGCCTCTAAATCCACTATCCACATTTGGTGGTCTGTATCCTTTCTGTTCTCTTAACTTAGAATGCTTACCTTTTGGCTTTCTCCATGACTCTCCAAGTTTAGTATACCTGAACCATTCCTGCCTTTTAAATTCAGGTCTCTTCTTATTCATTTTGTTTCTGATTTTAAGTAAAAGCTTTTCTTTATCATTTAAATCCGGTTTCATTGAACTTCACCTTTATTTGTAATATATATGCCATCTTGAAACACCCGCGGATCAAAACCCCTGATCTTCGTTGCAATCTCAATGTTTGCTGCGGTCTGTCCTACTTTTTCTATGTCTATGCCAGAAACTGTAAGTATATCACCCTTAAGAGTCACTTTCACACCTTCTAAGATCTCTGCCGTTCGGGCTGTTTTTTCTCCGAGGAAGTTCTCTATCAGTACATGGTTCTCTTTAATTGTGACTTTGATTGGAAAATGCGCGTATAAAACTTTTAAGCTGTATTCAAATCCTTCTGTTACTCCCTTTATCATATTGTTTATGTGCGCCTGCCATGTTCCAATAAGGCTGTACTGCTTTCTTTTTGGCAATTTTACATATAATTCTATCTTTTTACCAGCCATGCTAAGCTTTATATCATTATCCTTGAACTCTCTGGAAATTGATCCTTTTGGACCTTTTATAGTTAATATTGAGTCAGTATAACTTCCAGTAACCTTGTCTGGCAAGTCAATGCTGTATTTTAATTCTGGAAACATTACCATATCATTTCACCACTCAATATACATAAGCAATAAGCTTCCCTCCAAGCCCATTCTTCTTGGCCTCTTTATGTGTCATTATGCCATGATTTGTGGAAATTATCAATATCCCAAAATCTTGAGCTGGTAACAGTCTTCTCTCATACTTTTCAATATCTTTGTTCTTTACAGAAAATCTTGGCTTTATAACACCGCAGCCATTAATGACCGGCACTACCTTCACTTTAAATTTGCCACCCTGATTGTTCTCAATAAACTCAAATTCTGAAATATAGCTATATTCCTGCATAATCTTCAATATCCTTCCTATAAGCTTTGATGCAGGCTTCACCTCTACCTCTTGAATTCCTTTAATTGCCGCATGTTTAATTGTATTTAATGCATTATTTAACGGATCCATATTCATCTTTATCACCTTTATTAAGAGTACTTTCTAAACCCAATATCGTAAGCGGTTTCTCTGAAACACTGTCTGCATAATCTTAGGCCATGCCTGCGTATCAAACCTCTTTTTCTACCGCATCTTATACAGCCATCATGTCTTCCATAGTTCTTTTTAGGTCTCTGTTTTGACTGTACCATTGTTATTTCACCTCTATTACTTTTAGATTAAAATTCTTAACCATATATTCTATTGTCTCTTCTCTTTTCACTCTCTCTTTAGAAGATATCTTCTTGCTTCTTATACGCCTTAACTCTACTCTGTATCCACCTTTTCTTTTAAAACTAACATTTACATCTAGTCCAAATATCCCAATGTCTGGATCATATTTCATGCCTTCAAACGCGGTGTAATCTCGCACCCCAAAACTTAAGTTTCCATTATTGTCAAATGAATAGGATGGTACCTTGAAATCTTTGACCCACAATGCTCTTTTTAAAAATGTTAGTGCTTCTCCCTTTCTCAACGTTACTTTCACACCCACAGGCTGATTTTTGCGTAAGTTCCAGTCCCTGATTGTTTTTTTGGAGATTGTGGTCACAGGATCTTTGTTTGTGAGCAATCTCAAAACATTCTCTGCCTTTTTTAGCTTTTCTCCACCTTCACCTACGCCGATATTCAATACTACCTTGTCTAAAACAACCTCTCTCATAACATTACTCATCTAATTTCACCTCTGGGATTCTGATCTCGGCTTTTGTAGTGCCAATGACAAATACATTTTCTTTAGTAGATTCAAAGCCTTCTTTGAACTTGACACTGTTAGGAGCTGTGGATTTTGTCTTGATATAACTTTCTATTTTTGCAATCTTGCCAATGTTCTGACCACCAATGGTTAATACATAACTGCCGGCCTTGAAAGGATAGTGATCTATCACTTTGTAGTCGGGGAGACTTATTTTTAAGGTATCTCCTGCTTTATAGCTCTTCTCATCGGACAGTATTGATTTACCGTCATGTAGTATAACCTGAATTTTTCCGCCCTTTAACGTAACTTTTTTATGGATCTTTACTAGCTTCCAGATCCCTTCTTCATTTGGAATGTTCATTACTCTCAAAATACCGTTATTATCATAAACTAAACGATAGTACTTATCTATAGTCTTAATGTAAATGATATCCATCAATCCTACCGGGTATTTTGCGTCTGTTACTACTTTCCCATCTACATAAATGTTTCTGCTTACTATTATCCTTTTAGCTTCCCTTGCCTTGTCAGCCAGTTTTAATATATCCCTTATAATTACACCTAATGCTATGCTATCCTCAGATTTGTGAGGCCCTGCTCTAGGCTTGGCTAACCATGGATCCACTTTTCTGGGTATCTTCAATATCCTTGGCGCTGCTAACCTCTTTAAATGTTTACTCATACTGATCCTCCTTCTTTACTCTCTTCAGAAGGTTCTACCTCTGTTTTTTCAGGCTCTTCTTTTTCCTCTTTAACTTCTTCATGAACCTCTTCTTTTTCCGGTTCTGGCTCTTCAAATGCTATCTTTTTAATTTCGGCTATCTTTCTAAGTTTCTCAATTCTTTTTTTATCATCTAAGTTTAATTTTGTGAGCAACAAGTTAGATGCATCTATATAATACAAAACCTGTTTTTTATCAGATTTTGAAATTGTAATTCCCTCTACCGCCAATTTGCGATCTTTTACATGTACTTTAGATATTTTTCCTTCAAATCCCTTAAATTTACCCCTTAGCACCTTTACCGTATCACCCTTGACTACAGATAACGATCTTGTACCGTATTTTGAATATAACTCATCGCTCAAATGCGATGATATGTTCTTTCTAATCACATGTTTTGGCTCCGTATAATAATCTTTTCTTACCTTTCTTGGCTGTACCATCTTTAATCACCTATAATATCGTAGAGGCTATCGCTGCAATTCTGGGCCATCTTTCTGCAGCTTCTCTAGAAACTGGGCCCTTGATCTCAGTTCCCTTCGTCTCACCCGTTTCTGTTACAATTACTGCAGCATTATCTTCAAATCTAACCCATAATCCATCTGCCCTTCTAAATGGCCTTTTTTGTCTTATTACAACTGCCCTGAGCACCTTTTTTCGCATTTCTGGATTTCCTCTTTTCACGCTTACCACTATCGCATCTCCAACACCTGCTGCAGGCTGCCTGTTTTTTGTGTTATGATAAGTTAGCACGGTGATTATCTCAATTATCTTGGCACCAGTGTTATCTGCGCATTCTAATTCTGCTCCAGTGGGTAATCCACGAGTCTGTTTTCCAGCTAAACCTTTCATTTTAAATCACCTTATAATTTTTCTATTACTACAAACGACACGGTCTTTGACAACGGTCTGCATTCCATTATCTTTACCTTGTCTCCAATATTCACCTTTATGCAATCTGGCAAATGTGCATGATATTTGCCGCTCTCTTTCTTGTATCGCTCGT
This sequence comes from Thermoplasmatota archaeon, assembly GCA_031961865.1. GTDB lineage: Archaea > Thermoplasmatota > Thermoplasmata > Thermoplasmatales > ARK-15 > JAVRLB01. The sequence goes on from JAVRLB010000002.1 coordinate 10,765, forward strand.
ATTTTTTGTCATACCTGTGAAACTCTTTTTTTACCACTACTGTTTTATTCATCTTGTCCGATTCTACCACACCCTCAATAATCTGCCCCCTTACACTCAATGATCCATGAAATGGACAGTTTTTGTCATGGCATTCGGACTCAGGTGCCTTCACATCTATACCGATATTTTTCATATTTAACAATCCTCCATTTTAACAAATTTTGAAATTCTCTCATAAGGTCTTAACATCAATTTCGTGCCATCAATCAAATAATTATCTATTTTGTAAACCGTGCCTTTTTTTGGTATCTTTAATATCCTGTCAGATATTTCGATATAAACCATGTTTTTTGTTTCATCTACTATCTTTCCCTCTAACCCACAATGTAATGGATTGCAAGATTTTAATATCTTGACATCGAACCCAATCAGCTCGGTTGCATAATAATTCATTTTGTATCTACCTTGTAACCTAAATCTTCTAATATCTTCTTCACTCTTTCTCTCTGATCTCCCTGCAACTCAATTCTGCCATCTTTCGCAGTTCCACCTGTTGCAGTTTTCCTTTTTAGCGTTGTTGCAAGTTCTGAAATATCCACACTCTTGAGATCAAACCCCGCGATTACAGTCATATACTTTCCATATCTGCGTTTTGTAACTGAGATTTTTAATACGTTAGAATCAATAGGATTTATTATGCCATCTTCTATTTTCATTTATTTCTTTTCCTCCCGGGTAATAGTCTCTATTCTCGCTATCTGCCTTCTCAAAGATTTTATTTTGCCTGGATTGTATGGGGCACCGCCCATCGAGGATATTCCACGCTCATGCAATAGCTCAGCTCTCAACTCATCAAGCTTCTTTGCAAGATCTTCTTTATTCAACTGCCTTATCTCCTTCGCTCTTAGCTCCGCCATTTTTATTACTCTCCTTTACTTCCTTCTTTTCAACAATAGTAATTTCATCAGGCAACTTTTTATCAGGGGTTAGAATCTTTACAGTCACTCCTATTATTCCTGGCTTTGTCTTCGCTACGGCATATCCTACAAACATACTTTCTGCAGGTTTGCCAGAATACTTTATCTTCCCCGCTGTGAACTTCTCTCTTCTGCCCCTATCTCCTCCAATCTTACCTCCAATCACTATTTGAGCGCCTTTTGCACCAGAATCCATTATTCTCTTTAATGTCGAGTGTCCTGCTCTCCTAAAATGCCAGCCTGATTCTAATGCAGATGCAATCTTTTTAGCCATTATTAAGCTGTTCAAGTTAGGATTGTCAGATTGCCTGACTTCTATCTGTGGATTTTCAATGTTGTATTCTTTCTCGATCACAGATGTGATCTCTTTGATCTTGTCTCCTTTCTTCCCTATCACTAAACCTGGCTTCTCTACTTCCAGTATTATCCTCGTGCCTAAAGGAGTTCTCTGGATCTCTATACCACCAAAGCCGGCAGCGTCTGTTGCTTTCTTTAAATACTCTTTTAATAGCACTCTCTTTATGTTTTCCTGTATAAATTTACGCTCATTCATTTATTAACTACCTCTTTTGCTATTATTTCCACATATACGCGTGTCTTAAAAAACGGTGTTGCTCTACCTTGTGCTCTGGGCATGTATTTTTTCACAGTCCTGGCTTTTTTTGCAAGCACTGAAATGAGTTGTATAGAATCTAAATCCAAATCTTGATTCTCAGCATTTGCTTCCAGATTTGCAAGCACTGTCAAAATATATTGCGATACTTTTACCGGATATCGTGCAGGGCCCATTCCCTTTTGATGACTTACATTTCTCATATAATATTTATATGGTATTGCTTTCTTTTTATCAATTACTAATTTCAGGTAGTCTTTTGCTTCATTTAAATTCATTCCCTGCAAGAAATTACATACTACTACTGAGTCTTTGAGCGATATTGGAAGATCTACACCTCTTGCTCGCACAATTTTCTCGCCTTCAATCTGATTTGTGTATCTTAACATATTTATATCACCAATTTATTTTAAAGGTACATACTTGGATGACTTGGTAGCACCTACACCCGGACTTGAATGTTTGATCTCTCGCCTAGTTAGTGAATACTCTCCTAGATAATGACCAATCATCTCAGGCTTGATCTCAAATTCTAAATATTCTTTCCCATTGTGAACCATAACCCTCTTGCCCACAAACTGTGGAATTATCACAACATCTCTGATGTGAGTCTTAATTACCTCTTTATCAGAATTTAATAGCTTTTCAACTAGCTTGTTCTGCTCTTCATTCCACCCTCTCTTTAAGGTTCTCCTTGCCCTTGCTGGCAATATCGTGATCAGCTCTTCCATCTTCAATTCAAGCAATTCATCAAGTGTATATCCTTTATAGCTAAATTCCTTGGCTCGCTCCATCGCGAGCTTCTGCGTTTTTCTCTTTTTTCGCCTTGTTGATTTTGCAGATACAATCATCTTCTTTGCCATAATTTTATCGCCTCTTCAATCTCTTTCTTACAGGCCCGAATCTGCCAGCTTTGCGGCCTGGTGGTGCATTTTTACTGACCGTGCTAGGCCTGCCTACATGCTGGTGATTTCCACCACCATGTGGATGATTTAAAGCATTCATCGCTACACCTCGAACCGTATAAGGCCTCTTCGCCTTGCTCTGATATGCATGGATCTTGTTTCCAGCCTTCATAAAAGGCTTTTCTGGTCTGCCAGATCCTGCAGGCTCTCCTATAACAGCCCTGCATCTTGGATCAAACGCACGCATTTGCCCGGATGGCAAAAGAATCATTACTTTTTCTCCATGTGAAACAATCTGAGCATATGTGCCGGCCGATCTAACAAACTTACCACCATCATTAGGCCTGATCTCTATGTTGTATACCGTTGTACCATCAGGTATATAACCTAATGGTAAGATATTCCCATTCTTAATCGGCGCATGAATTCCGACTGCAATTTTCTGGCCAACATACATTCCTGAATGCGCAATCATATCATATTTCTTGTCATTTAATTTAACCACTGCTATCGGTGATGTGTGTGAAACATCATTTTTAATCTCAAGCACTTCTCCTAAACCTTCCTCAATAGAAGGATGCTTTATCTCAATCTCGTAATTGTGGCTTGGAGCTAAATACACACCAGTTCCTCTTCCACGCCTTCTGCTTCTAATTCTCTTTCCCATATTATTCACCTCAGAATATTCCAAGTCTAGTGGCTAGCTCTCCAGCATTGTGTTCTGGAGCTAAAGTGATCATAGCTTTCTTTCCATTTCTCGTAATCATAGTGTTTATCTTAATTATTTTCATATTGAAAACTTTTTCAAATGCCTCTTTAATCTCTAGCTTTGTTGCGTTTCTCTTAACTATAAAGGTTATTTTGTTATCTTTCTCGATTGCAAACAACGATTTTTCAGTAACATAAGGCCTTAATAGTATAGAATATGGATTCATATTTTCCACCTCGCTATGGTATCTATAGCATCTTCAGTATAAACAGTCAATCGCCCTACATTGCCACCCGGAGCCAGGTTATACGTATTTAGCTGGTCTACAGACACTATTTCCAGTCCTGACAGATTCTCAAAACTTTTTAGCGAGCTGGACATGGATTTTACTACCAGCAAAATGCTTCTTGGTGTCTTGTATTTTCTGCCTCTTAATTTTCCTTTTCCAGCCCTTATCTTCTGGCGATCCTTAGATCTTTCTACATCCTCATAAAGACCTAGGCTATTCAATATTTCTACTGCCTGTTTAGTTGTTGTGATATTTTCAATTTCGTTTTCCACAATAATAGGAAATGTTATCTCTTCATTAAATTTATGACCCCTGTTTCTTACGGCATCTTTATTTGCAGTTTGTGATAACGCTGAAAACTTTGCAAGTAGATTTTCTTTTTTGTTTATTTTCTTAGCCCAGTTTCTGTTGCTTCTGGGTGCATGCGCAGTTCTGCCACCGACCATATTACCTAAAAGCACACCACGGTCACCATCTGGCCTGCGCGGTATTCTTGAGCGCCCATGATTAGGCCCCCAGTTATGACCTACACGCCTGGTTCCTGCATATTTATACGCACCATAAGGTTGCCTTCCATTTGACTGTATTGCAAGAATGACCTTTTTTATAAGATCTGGCCTGTATGCAAATGTAAATGGCTCTGGCAAATCAATTTGCCCTTTGATTCCGCCTCTTATATTGTAAACATTAACTTTCACCCAATTCACACTCCTTGTTTAGATTCTCTTGAAATATATGTTATCTTGATATCTTTCACATTCTCTCCAGACATCCTGATAGGATCTCTAAACCTGATAATTCGCTTCACTGCTCCAGGCACTGAGCCATGAATCAGGATATACGAGTTTTTTACAACCCCATAATTTAAGAACCCTCCTGCTGGAGTTATAGGTTCTCCGTTATTGGAAGAATAATAAATTATTCTCTTATTGTATTCAGTTCTCTGCTGATACCCCAGCTGCCCAGCATTAGGCACAGTGTTCATAACATAGTTAGGGTGCCAGGGCCCAAGCGTTCCAACCATCCTTCTGTGCTTCCTGTTCTTTCTAGGTAACAGTTTCACTCCAAATCTTTTTACAGACCCCTGAAATCCTTTCCCTTTTGTAACTGCAATCACATCTACAAATTTTCCAGGTTCTGAAAAATCAGAAAAAGATATCTCTTTTCCAAGTAACTTAATTGCATAATCTATTTTATCATCTATTTTACCGCCCCCAACCTGCACCTCCATAATCTCCGGTCTCTTTTTAGGCAGTGAAGATACGAGATGTGGTTGCGTATAAACAATAAGCCTTACTTCTTCAACCCTGCTTCTGTCCAGATCTTTTAAATCTTTTTCACTCGCTTTTTTTGGTATGCTGATCTTCCTTGATAACTCTTTGTCCAGGTTTGCAGTCCATACTTCTTCAAAAATACTTAATCCATATGTTGTACGCTCATAAAACCTTATACCGCACACTTTCATTGGCGGAACTTCTATTACCGTTACTGGTAATACTATCTCCTGGTTTGCAGTAGTGCTCTTCTTTCTCCAGTCCACTACCACTGCATGGGTCATTCCCGCCTTATATCCTGCAAATCCTTGAACTTTCGGCCCTTCATCTAATTCAGGCCAAGTAGATATTGTTGGCACTATCTTTTTGGCTCTTTTTCTGGGATAGTATCCCATAGAGCCTCTCCTAGAATGATTTGGTGTTGCCATTTTAATTTCCTCCGAATACTGAATCAGTCGTGACGAATGTTCAGAAAAATCAAAACACTATTGATTTCTCTGCCTCGGGAATTCATATAGAATTGTCCCATGATCCGTCTGACTAATCTCTCGTTGAGTAAAAAGAGAGATATTTATGTGGTATAAATAGTTGTTGATCATATTAAATATATTATAAAATATAGCGGATACAAATATACCGATACAATTTAATAGTTATTACCAATTTCATCAATGATGTATATACTTGTTGTTGGTATGCCCGGATCCGGCAAAGAAGAGTTTGCGATTGAAGCTCAAAAGCACGGCTATGAGATTGTGAGGATGGGAGACATAGTCAGAAATTACGTGAAATCATTAGGCTTAAATCTGGAAAACTCAGTAGTTGGCAAGATTGCCAGCGAAGAGAGAATGAATAATGGTATGGATATTTGGGCAAGAAGAACAATTAAAAATATTCATAATGAAAACACTGTCATAGATGGCATAAGAAATATTGAAGAAATCCAATATTTCAAAGAGCATCTCAAAGATAAATTTATCATTGTAGGCATATTCGCAAATGAAAAAAAGAGATATGAGAGAATAAAAAACAGGAACCGATCTGACGATCCAAAAACCATCGAAGAATTCAAAGAACGAGATCGCAGAGAGCTTTCTTGGGGCCTGGCCAATGTGTTCATCCTAGCAGATATAATGCTTTTAAACACAGGCACACTGGAACAGTTCAAGAGCGATATTTCAAAATTAATGAATTCTGGATATGAAATGTGAAATTGACGAACCAGAGACTGCAGGTTACCTGGATCTTTTCAAAAATAGACTGATTTTGTACTGGCAACTATTAAAATCCGGATAACTTTGAGCCACTTAATGTTGCTTTTGCGCCTGTTTTTTAAATAGCCATAAAAAAATCAAAAATAGCACAGCATTCGCAAATAAATATTAATGATGAGTTCTTTGATTTCAAATCTGCTGAGAGAGTAGAGGCACCTTTATATCTTGATATTTTTTGCTTTGTGCAACATAGCAGAATTATCATATTCAAGATATTAGCATTTTTAATTAATAATATTTAAATATGGATAATATTTCAACAAACTTATGAAAAAGGCACAAATCGGTAAATTAGTAATGCATGTGGGTCTTGCAATAACAGTATCTTGGTTTATTTATACAATGGCTACGTTTTATGTTGAAATTTCAAACGAGAACAATATAAATTATGTGCTACCTGCATGGGCGAACCTTCTAAATGGTACTGTTTTTCTACTTTACATGATCTGGATGATTGCCCCGCTAATCATTGTACTTATAGGAGGTGCAATAACAGGCTTGGCTTTAAAAACATCAATTGGCAAAGTTTTCATTATAGAAAAGGTACGTGCTGATAAACATAGTGGTATTGTAAGATATCAGAATGTTAAGATGACAGTTCATTCTTCTGATGATCTAGCAATAGGTGATCATGTTAAGGTTACAGGAACCGAAAGGGTTTATGCAGGAAGATATAGGACAACTATTTTTCTGGCAAAAAAACTTGATATAAACGATCCAGAATATAATAATGTAGAATCAGAAACTGACAATACTAATACTTTAGCTGGATTTACATAGTTACAAAATTAATCAATGCGCTCGAACAATGAACGTGAAGCTACCTCACTCTTTACTAAACAGTTTTTGCAAATAAACAAGGTAGTTTTAAAATCCAGGGGTGTAAATACAGGAACTCTGCCATAAATGTATGTCACTTTATTTTCCAGTTTTTGTTCGTAGCTTTGAGGATTTGAATCAATATCCAATCTCTTTATATATCGATTGCCGTTGAAAAGCAGGTACCAATTTTCATCTTTGTTTACATATAATTCTATCCCCTGGTCTGTTCTGATAAGTCCTGCAATGTCAAATTCTTTTTTATACTTTTCAAAGTCAGGATCTTTTTTTTGCCACCATGGATATTTACCTACTAACTTTAGCGTACCTTCAATATTATATAACAATGCATCACAATACGGACATGTTAAAATCTTTTCATCGTTTATTCTCAGAGTGGCAAAGCATATTGGGCATTCAACTTTCTTCATAAGTTTCACCGATCACAGATTCATACACTTTCAATATCTCTTTCGTTTCTTTCACATCATGAACCCTGATAATTGATGCTCCATTTTGGAGGGCTATTAATATTGTAGCTATGCTCCCTAAAATGCGGTTTTCTACTTTCTCGCCAGTAATCTTACCGATAAAACCCTTTCTTGATGTACCGATCAAGATAGGATAACCAAGGCTCCTGAAATCCTGCAATCTGTTAATTATTGTGAGATTATGCACTACCTTTTTGCCAAATCCGATGCCTGGATCTACTATGATCTTTTCTGGATCAATACCGTTCAATACTGCATTATTTGACCTCTGATTCAAAAAATCATATATTTCAGATATAGGGTCTATGTATTCTGGATTATCCTGCATTGTCTTAGGTGTACCCTTCATGTGCATTATAACCGCTCCTGCACCATAATCTTTTATTACCTTAACCATCTTTTCATCGCTTAACCCATAGATGTCGTTTATTATCTCTGCACCATTCTGCAGTGCTTTTTCTGCAACTTGCCATTTATATGTGTCAATTGAAATCGGTATTCTGACTTTATCTTTAACTGCTTCTAGTACCGGCAAGATCCTATTCAATTCTTCTTCTAATGATAGCGGCTCTGAATAAGGACGTGTACTTTCAGCACCAATATCTAAAATATCAGCACCTTCTTTCTCAATCTCTTGTGCTCTTGTTACTGCGTGCTCAATATCAAAATACTTTCCGCCATCATAGAAAGAATCTGGAGTTACATTTAATATTCCCATTATCTTCTTTGGCGGAACCTTTAAATTCATAGTTCTAGTTTTTATAACATAGTCATTTTTCTGAAAATTGTATATTGCCTTCTCAATTTCTTCAGATATCTTTTTGCCATTAAATGGCTGTTTTCTCATCTTCGATACCAATATTTCGAGCTCTTTGCCAGACCCGAAAACCAGTGCGTCTGTAGCTTCAGTTTTTAAAGATACTACGTTCCATGCCAATGCTGCGTCACAACCACAGCTCAAAGATTCCTGTTTTAATATTATGGCATCTTTAATAGGTACATTCTCAAGTTTTATTGTGAAAAATGTGGTTTTGGGCATCATTATATCGATACCTTCTTTTGCAACCTTGATCTTTTTAAACTCCTCTGTTACCAATTTGCGATTCAGTATTTTCACTTGCGCATTGAACATTATTGTTCTTAAATGTATAGTGCTATATGTTTTTTGCTACCCTGATAATGCCTGAATAATAATTTTTGTTAACTGCCGGCTTTTTTATGGTACATAGATATTCACAGATGCAGGTACCAGATTCCTATACCGTTTAATATATACTGCATTGCAAATGCTGCAACTAAAAGCCCCATTACTCTGGTAAATGCCCTTGCACCTTTCATGCCTAGCAGATGATAAACTACTGCAGAAAACTTGAAAAACAGGTAAACTATGATAAATACCAGTACAGTAGATAGCAATACTATCCATAAATTATAGTTTGCTACCAGTATAATCATCAGCGATATCGCTCCTGGACCTGCAAGCATAGGCGTGGCAAGTGGCACGATTCCAATATCCCCGACTTCTTCTTCTTCCTGCCCCTTTCTTGTAGCCCTCGGCTTATCTCCTTCTCTGACCATCTCTATACCCACTATCAACATTAACAATCCGCCTGCAATCATCAAAGCTTCAATGCTTATTCCGAAAAAATCAAGAATGTAAGACCCTATTAACGCAAACACGAGCAATATTATAAATCCCCATAATACAGATTCATCTATGATCTTTGCAGTGGCTTGTTTGGGCAATCCTGCAGTCAGGCTGATAAATAAAGCTACGGACGCAAATGGATCCACTATTACAAATATGGGTATGAATATGTGCAGAAATTGATCTATTGCATCCAATTTATCCCCTACAAGGATAGTTAAAAGATAGAATGATATATATTTTATCTTCTAAATTCTTTGCATGCCTAATTTTTAAAATTCATAAATCAATAAAATATGACATTTTGAAATGGGTTAAATTCGAACCTATATATATTGAGATAAAAATACTTGTGCTCAATGATCATTAAAAACTGAAAAGCTCAATGTTTCAGTTTGAAATCAGTTTCACATCTTAAGTATCTTTGAACTGTATCTTAAAAGGGATAGATTATGCTTTAACAACGCAAATGCAACTTTTGAAGGATAGTCTATGTCTCCATACTTTTCTATTATTTCTATATTCTCTTTCCTGCTCAAAATATTAAAGATGTCCCGAAACTCTGAATCTGAAAAAGATGAGTATGCATTATGAATTTTCAGATCAAGCTTTAACTCTCTTAAAAGCTTCGCATTGGCTTTTTCATAGCTTTTCAGATTGTAACTTTTATCGTTAAAATAATTTAATGTAGCATTTGCAGCATTGATACTGCTTTTCAATCCCATGTAAACACCTCCGCCAGATGTAGCCTTTACAAAACCTGCTGAATCGCCAATTAAGATCATGTTTTCAAAAACCATGTTTTTTACAAGCCCTATCGGGATTGTTCCACCCTCTATTGCAAGCACCCTGGCTCTATTCAGCGTTTCGTCCTTTAATATCCTTTTCAAGTATTGTAATGCTTTCCCGCTGCTGGTAGCAAGTCCTACCTTGGCTCTATGCTCTCCCTCAGGAACTATCCACCCAAAAAAACCGGGTGCGATCTTGGATCCTGCCAATATCTTTACATACTCTTCATCAATCTCTGCTCCAGAGACTCGCAACTGTATCGCGCTCAAGAATTTGGGAATGCTCTGTTTCATATATTTTCGGACAATGCTATTATGTCCGTCTGCGCCTACAATTATCTCGCCCTCAATCTCTTTTAAGTTTCCGCTCTCTCTGTACACCACGGTCGCTCTATTATTTTTTCTTATTATTTCCCTGACTCTAGCTCCAAGCTGTAGTTTTGCATTGCTATCAATTGCAGCGTATGCAAGCAATTTGTCAAAATCGCTTCTTTCTGCCACAAACGCCACATTCTCTTTTTTTGATATTGAAAATTCTATGTTTTCAAACTTTATAATGGCGCCTCTGATCCTGTTAGTCACTGATTTTGAAGAGGCCATTTCGAATACATGCTTTGAAAACAGACCTGTACAATGACTGGGCTTGCCTATTTCATAGTGCTCTTCCAAAACTGTAGCATTTATTTTCTTGCCCACTAAAGATGCAAGTTTCAGACCCGCAGGACCGCCGCCAATTATTATCAGATCTTCCATTTTAATGGTTAATTATCGCATCAAACCCTAACTCAAACGCTGCAATGTTCATAGCCTCATAACGCTTGTTTGAAAGCGTGTTTTTTATGCTCTCTATAATATCTTCTTTGCTCACCGGCAAAATATTCAGTGCAGTAAGTGCACCTAACAATACTATGTTTTCTACTATTGAATTGCCTGCCTTTGCTGCTAAATTTCCAGCATCTACAATGTACAGGTACTTAAACCGCTTTTTTATGCTTTCTACAATTCTGTCAAAATCCGGATACACAGATTCTCCAACAGATACTGTGAAGGGAACGATCTCACTGCTGTTCATTATTATCTTTGTGTCTCTGTTTCCCCTATCTAACACTCTGTACGTTTCTATCGGCTCAAAGCCTACAATTACATCTGCCGCACTTTTGCCGATGATGGGACTGTTTCCAGTTCCCACTTTCATCTCTACGGTCACTATACCGCCACGCTGTGCCATTCCATGAACCTCAGACATCACCACTTTTATTCCTCTCTTAGTCAATGCATCGCCGAGCACTGCACCTGTGGTAACTACTCCTTCCCCGCCAACGCCTGCAAAAAGTATGTTAATATTATTCATTCTTGCTCACCTCTATCGCCTTAAACCCGCACACCTGCGGCTCGGCACAGACGCCACACCCATCGCATAACGTTGCATTTATGTAAACTTTGCCGTTCTCTGTAAATATAGCCGGACATGAAAAATGAGATACACAGTTCATGCACTGTGTACATTTGTCCTGGTTTATGTGATATGTAACCCATGTTGCATTTTTTCTGTTTCTGGCATCCATAAGCAATGCACATTCTCTTTTGGCAATAATCACAGATGTCTTCGGAAACTCCAATCCTTCTCTTATCGCTTTCGTTATTGTCTTGAGATCATATGGATCTACAACTTTTACAAACTCTACGCCTATAGCCTTCACAATGTTCTCTATTGATAGCTCTGGCGCCTCTTGGTTCATGCCGTCTATGGGCATTCCAGGATTAGCCTGATGCCCGGTCATTGCTGTGGTTCTATTATCCAGTATTATCAATAACAGCTTGGATTTATTGTGCACAGCATTGATCAAACCAGGTATGCCATTATGGAAAAATGTAGAGTCACCGATAAACGATATTACTTGCTGATCTGTAGCTTTGGCAAATCCCGTGGCAGCACTGATCGAAGAACCCATAGCGAGCAAAAAATCGGCAAGCTCGTAAGGTTTCTGTATCCCTAAGGTATAACAGCCTATGTCAGAGGATACAATAGCATTGTTGATTCTCAGCTGTTTCAATGCTGTCTTGGTTGCATAATAGGTAGCTCTATGCGGACATCCTGGACAAAGTACCGGAGGCCTTGACGGTATAGCAACATCAGCTTCAAATTCTGGTGCTTCTTCTATTTTTATGCCCAGAATTCTTGCCAGTGCTGCAGATACTACATCCGAATTGTATTCGTACATTGCTGGAAAGTAACCGTTCAATTTACCAAATATCTCGATATCTATCCCGTTTAACTGCGCTAGTGTTCTAACTTCCTTCTCTAAGTAAGGATCCAGCTCTTCTACAATGATCAGCTTTTTTACAGATTTTATAAATTTTAATATTAAAGCGTCAGGAACAGGTCTCGTAACCCCCAATTTTAACAATTTGATATTTATGCGCATATCATTTATTACATCTTTCAAAACATTATATCCTGCCCCACTTGCTATTGCACCCACATCAGCCTGTGCGTCTTCAATAATGTTCATAGTTGAATTATTTGAGTATTTTAGCGCTTCTCTGTTTTTATCTTCCAGAACTTTTCGCATTTTGTAAGCATTTGCAGGCAATGGCACCAGCGTTTCCGGATCTTTTATAAATTCTGATTTTTTCTTGTTTTTTCTTAGCTGTCCAAAGGTTACCTGCCCTCGCAAATGATTAACTCGCGTAGTGGTCCTGAATAACACAGGTAGCTTCAATAGCTCTGATAGCTCAAACGCCTGCACTAAAAAGTCTTTTGCCTCTTGCGGTGATGAAGGCTCTATCATTGGCAGATGTGCAAGCTCGGCATAGTGCCTGTTATCCTGCTCGTTCTGTGAAGAATGCATTGACGGATCATCGCCCGTAATGATCACAAAGCCACCTCTGGCACCTATGTACGCTGTGCTCATCAAAAAATCAGAAGCTACATTCAAGCCTACATGCTTCATAAACACCAATGCTCTGAGTCCAGAGCTGCTCGCTGCTGCAGCTACACCAAGAGCAACACTTTCATTTGTAGAATATTCAAAATATACACCTGCAGCCTTTGCAATCTTTGAAAATATGTCTCCGATCTCAGAGGTGGGCGTGCCCGGATAGGTAGCCACAATGTCTACTCCGCTTTCTAGAGCTCCGCGCACTATAGCCTCATTCGAAAGTATGAAATATGTTTTATTTTTATTATCTTCATACAGATAATTATAGCTCATCGCAGTTCACAACTTGGTTTGTGTCCATTTTTCTTTTTCCAGTAGCTCTTCATAATTTTTTTCAGCAATGTTCTCGATCTCATTAATATCGTCATCAGTCAAGTGTCTAAACCTACCCTGCAGCTCCAGATACTTTTTAATATCCACTTTCTTCTGTGGTTTGTATGTAATATTATAAACACCGTTCACTACTTCATAAAGAGGAAATATCTTTGTTTCTACTGCCAATTTTGCAATCTCTACACTTTTGGCAGGTGGCGATTTCCAGCCTGTTGGACATGTGGAAAATATATGAAAGAATTTAGGACCTTCAATCTCTTTCGCCTTCTGCAGCTTTTTAATCATGTCTTCTGGATAGCCAATACTGGCTGTTGCAGCGTAAGGAATATGATGAGCCACCATTATTTCAACCATATTTTTCTTCTGCTCTTTTTTCCAGTCTCTCAGCTTTCCAATCTGTGTGGTAGTGGTCCATGCTCCATACGGCGTCTCAGAAGATCTCTGAATACCCGTGTTCATATACGCTTCATTATCATACATAATATAAAATACATTATGCCCTCGTTCAACAGCACCACTTAGCGATTGTATTCCGATATCTGCAGTACCACCATCACCGGCAAATCCTACAACATTGATGTTTTCTTTTCCTTGAACGTTCAATGCCTCTCTTATGCCGGATATAGACGCACCAGTAACCTCAAATGCCGTATATAGCAACGGAACTTCAAGAGCCCGTGCAGGATATACACCCGGAATAACAGCCCAGCAGCATGCAGGTATGGACAATATAGTATCTTTTCCAAGCGCTTTTAGAACATAGCGCATAGCAATTGTTGCCCCGCAGCCCATACATGCAGTGTGCCCTGGCAACATCAATTCCTGCTCTGGTATAGTCAGATTTTTCATAAACTCGCCTCCAAATTAGTATTTAAATTTACCCACTCGATCTCCCTGTCAAGCCCGCTCTTTCCTATCTGTATCATGTTTTCAAACATCTGTTCGATCAGCTCTGGCGTGATATCTCTGCCACCCAGGCCAGTAATGTAATTTTTCACTACAGCACTATTATGATTGTACAGTGATGATGTAATCTCATTGAACAGTGCACCGCCATGCCCGTATGTATAGCTTTTGTCCATCACGCCAAGCACCTTCACATTTTTGGCAGTATTACGGATCTCTTCTGCCGGAAACGGTCTGAACGACCGGATCTTTAACAACCCTACTTTCTTGCCTTCACTCCGCATTTTGTTTACTACATATTTTGCAGTAGAGGCAGTGCTGCCTAACATTGTAATAATATACTCTGCATCATCAGTCATATAGTTTTCAACAAGGCCTCCATATGACCTGCCAAACTGCTCTTTAAATTCTATATCTACCTTTTTTATAATCTCTTTTGCCTTTTCTAGTGCAACCTCGCTTTTATGCCTGAACTCCATAAAAGGACCGTCTGGCATGACTAAGGATCCAAATCCTGCTGGCTTTGAAACATCTAATTTGAATTCTGGATTGTAGTCAGGCAAAAACTTGAGCACGTCTTTTTTCAATGGCAGATCGATAGATTCTGTAGTATGAGAAAGTATGAATGCATCTTCGATCACCATCATTGGCAATAATACCTCTGGATTCTCGGCAATTTTATAAGCCATCAATATAGAATCAAGCACTTCCTGATTGTTCTCAGCGTAAATTTGCATCCAGCCAGTATCACGCTGTGCAATAGTGTCTTGCTGGTCAGACCATATTGACCATGGTGGTCCCATAGCTCTGTTTACCACGCTCATCACAATCGGCAGCCTTGCTCCTGCAGCCCACATTAACATTTCGTGCATTAAAGCCAGCCCATGAGAGGATGTGGCTGTAAAAGTTCTGACTCCTGTATTTTCGGCAGCTATGCAAGTTGCCATTGCAGAATGCTCGCTTTCTACGCGTATATATTTTGCATCGATTTCCCCGTTAGCTTCAAACTCTGCTATTTTTTCAACAATTGTGGTTTGTGGTGTGATAGGATAGGCGGATATGATCTTCACGTTAGCCAACCTGGCTCCGTGTGCCGCAGCTTCATTGCCTGTAAGCATAGTTCTCATATGGAACCCCCCTCTTCATGCTCTTCCAGTACCATGTTTATACATTTTACCGGACATTCGTTAGCGCAGATCCCGCATCCTTTACAGTAATCATAGGCAATCTCTGGGGCGTCAAGTTTGGATATTGCAGGATTCGGAGATCCGTATTTGTCATTTGGTACTATTATTATTGATGGCTCAGGGCAGAATTTCCAGCATATCATGCACCTGATGCATTTTTTGTAATCAATTACCGGCTTGTATGTTCTCCAAGTACCAGTTTTATAGCTAGTACTTGGTACTGTTGCTATAGGAGTTGGAAAACCTGGCATATTTTATTTCACCTCTTTTTTCAATTTTGTATTTTCAAAGGCTTCAATTGCAGCCTTCACGTTCTCTTCCGGAGATATGTTTATCTTGTCTCTGATTGCTTTGCAAACAGAATCTATAGATACTGTACTGGTAGCTTTTGCAAATGAGCCTACTATTGCAGTATTTACAATCGGTGCAGATGAAGATCCTAGATTATGAGCTAATGCAATTTCTGTAGCATTGACTGTAGCTACTGCAGAATCGTACTTAAAAAAGTCAGGATCTTTGTTTGAATTTATCAAAATTGCGCCTCCTTTTTTAAGCCCTGCTGTAACATTAACTTGATCTATTAGCGCCTGATCTAATACTACTACAAAATCTGGTGCGTATATTTGAGACTTGACCAGCACCGGCTGATCATCAACTCTAGTAAATGCAGTTACTGGCGCACCTCTTCTTTCTACACCAAAATATGGGAATGAAGATACATATTTATTCTCATAAAAAAATGCTGTCGCTAATATCTCTGATGCTATAACAGCACCTTGTCCACCTCTGCCATGAAATCTTATCTCATACATATAGTTTACACCACTCCTATAATTCTTTATCGTATAAAATATTTTGTTATATCTTACATATAATATAAATAGAAACCATTAATAGTTGCTGCCAATTTAAGGTAACTTATGAATATAAATAGCCTTGAAGCATATGATTTTTATCTACCAAAAACATTGATCGCGCAAGATCCGATAGAACCAAGAGATCATTCAAAGTTGATGGTGCTCAATCAAGACCAAATAATTCATGACTATTTTTATAACATAATCAATTATCTTGAAAAAGACGACTTGATAATATTCAATGACACAAAGGTTCTGAAAGCAAGAATGATCGGAAAAAAATTAACTGGTGGAAAAGTTGAGGCTCTGATCACTTCTAAAAAGGATAATGTATGCACTGCTATTATAGGCGGTAAAAATGTTAGAATTGGAACAGTCTTAGATTTCAATGGCTTGAAAGGTAAGGTCATAGAGAAAAATGAGGGGTTTGGAACTATTGAATTTGAACATGAGCCGGATCTCGAAAATGTCGCTACTGTTAAACTACCACCATACATAAAAAAAGAGATAAAAGACACAAGTAGGTATCAGACCATTTTTGCCAAGAATGATGGTTCTCTTGCTGCTCCTACTGCCGGACTTCATTTTACGCCACAGGTATTAAAAAACCTTGTAGATAAAGGCGTAAAGATTGGATATATTACGTTGCATATTGGATTCAGCACTTTTGCGCCGGTCAGAGAACAAGACATAACTACCCATAAAATGTACTATGAGTATTACAGTATCTCAAAAGATACTGCAAACCTGATCAACAATAGAAGCGGCAGATTAATAGCCGTTGGAACTACAGTTATGAGATCACTTGAAAGCTCTGCTAAAGACGGAAAGGTCATGAGCAATGCTACTAAAACAGATCTGTTCATCTATCCCGGCTACAAATTTAAAAGCGGTATAGATGTATTGCTTACCAACTTTCACATTCCAAAATCTTCTCTCCTCATGTTAGTTTCAGCATTTGCAGGCTATGAAAATACAATGCGGGCGTATAGAATTGCTGTTGAAAACAAGTACCGGTTTTTCAGTTTTGGCGATGCCATGCTGGTATTTCCACAATCTAAGATCCAATAACTAATTTTTTATTAAACGTGTTTCTCTTTATAAATAAAAGTATAGCTTTGGCGAAAATTAGCGGTTGGCTAGTTTTTTTATTCTGAGCTATCACAGTGCATATTTTTTAATCGCTTTTTGTATAATATAGATACCTGATACAACATATACGCTCCAGAAATACGTATTATAAATAAAAAAGATTATTTATTCATTCTTATATTGTCACTATATAATATAACAAAAACTTAATATCTAAAAGTTTTTTATATACTTATGAAGCTAGATGATCTCGATCTAAAAATTCTGTCTTTGCTCATCGATGATTCCAGAATATCGCACAGGAAAATAGCAAGAAAGATTAATATTAGCACTCCGACCGTAAGTTCAAAAATTAAAGTTCTTGAACAGTTAAGATTGATCAAGAAATATACTGCTGAATTAGATTTTATCAAACTTGGGAACTACAAAGATCTTTTCATAATAGAATGTGATCCCAAAAAATTAAAGAGTTTGCAAGATAAACTTTCAGATCTTTCAAATGTACGGAGGATTCTCAATGCAGAATCAAATGTAATTATAGTTACATATGTTTACAAAAATATAGAAACTTTACATGAGTTTTTAGAGCTACTTTCTGGAGAGATGGTAACCTATAAACGGTATTCAATACTTTCTGAAAATAAATCAGAAAACGAGACTATGCTTGAAAAAGATACAACATTAAACATCAAATGTTATTATTGCAAAGGGGATATTAAGGGAGAGCCTGTAATTGCAAAAGTAGGTGGAGAAAACAAATATTTCTGTTGCAATGTTTGCAAATCAGAATACTTGAAAAAAATAGAGAGATTAACTGCTCTCTGATTTCTGGCCATAAGCCTTGGCAAATTCAGCCTGGATTTCTTTGTATTTATCCTCTAAGAACTTCTGCTGCTTTTCCATTGTTTTTGATTTTACTTCAAGAGTCTCCTTTTCATCCTGCAATTCTTTCAATAGTGCAGCTTTATCTTTCACTTCTATAAGTATCGCTCCCACATTTTTGTAAATCTTTGAGTCATCTTTTATCTTGCTTAATTCTTCAATTGTCTTTGCAAGCTCTTTTATTTTTAGGTCATACTGATACTTTTGCGCTAGCGTACTTTCCAATTGCTGCTGTAAATTTTGAGCCTGCTTCAATTTTTCTTGTAAGTAAGGGCTTAAATTAAGTTCTTCCATTTCTTTTCAACTCCAGTATATTTATTGATAAATTTATCCATCTTAAATACGAGTTTATCGCTGCTCTTAGAGCATTTAGATCTTCTGCATATATTATCAGCTTCAGCATTTTGTCTTTCACTGAAAGCTCTATTTTAGTTCTTGGGATCTCCCTTAAACTCTCCACTATCAGAGATTGATATATAATCTCTGCGTCCGGTTCCTCAAATTCAAATTCAGCGGTTTCTGAATAACTCATACTCTATACACCATATCTTTTAGTTGTATTTAATTATTATCGACATTATAGCTGAAAAAGTAACAAAAAATTTTTATAGGATCCATTAATTTTGTTAAACAGGTGATGTAAAATGAATAGTTTAATAGATATTGAACAGCTCGCACCGGAGTTTGCCACAAAAGCATATTTTCCGAGCACTGATAAGATCGAAAATGTGAAGCTTTCTGATTTTCGTGGGAAGTGGGTAATATTGACTTTTTATCCTGGCGATTTTACGTTTGTCTGCGCTACAGACATCGAGGCTTTTATGCAGATATATGATGATTTTAAAAATAACAATGCAGAAATATTCGCAGTTAGCACAGACAGCGTGTTTTCTCATAAAGGATGGGTGGGCACATCTCCAAGAGTAAAAAATAGCAAAATACCGATGCTGGAGGATTTTAACAAGAAAATATCTACTGATTATGGATTTTTAAATGTAAGTGCAGGATCTGCAAGAAGAGGCGTTGTTATTATAGATCCTGATGGAAAAGTGCAGTATATATCGCTATTCAATGACGGACTTGGCAAAGATGCAGTACACATTTACACTGCTTTTATGGGTCTGAAATATTTGCATGATACACCTTCTGAAGAAGGGCATATGTGCGCTATTCCTGCAAACTGGAAAATTGGAGATAAGGCATTGGATATAAATATTGTGAAAGACATTGGAAAACTGTGAATTTACATTATTTCATATAATGCGTTCAATGTTTTCTCCGACTTCTAACAATCTCTCTTTCATATCTTTTAAAACATCATTTATTTTTTTTGTCGTTTCATCCAGGTTATCGCCTCGAATAGCTATTGTGATTGTTAGTTTTCTTTCATTGCCAAATATTTGAGACCTGGACTTAAAATACATATCTTTATAAGTTTCTGACAGATATTTTAATACGCTCGAGATCCTTGATTCATCCCTTTTGCTCAGCACTAACACTTTCTCTGTAAAAACCCTGGCTCCGAACTCATTAATTAATATCGGCTTCAGTATTTTTTCGAAAATAGCTTTTAACTCTGCGGGCACACCCGGCAAGGATATGATCATGGTACTGTTCAATCTTGTTAACACTGGAGGTGCTGTTCCAAGAGGGTTCTCTAACGGAACAGACTCTTTTGGCAAAGTGGCCATCTTTATTCTTGAAGCGGTCAAGGTAGCATCTTCCAAAAGTTTATTTTTTGCCATTGTTTCATATCGTTCTTTAATGAATTTTAAAGCTTGCTCATTAACTTCCAGTGCTCTATTCAAAGTATATGCAATGCTTTTTAGTGTCAGATCATCAGGCGTAGGACCCAATCCACCTACAGTAATGATTATCTTCGAATTGTTCTCTATACTTCTGTTCAATTCCATTTTAATTGCTTCTATGCTATCTCTTACAGTTACCACACGCGTTACATAGCCCCCAAGATTGGTAATGTTCTGAATCAAATATGTGGAATTAGTATCTGCCACATCGCCATTCAGTACTTCATCGCCAGTTACTATTATTTCCACACTGTTGCGGTCTGCCATTATCGTTTCCTTCTCTCTATTTTTCTAAAGATATTCTTTCATGCTATCTCTAATATAAACCTTTATCTTCTCCACTGTTTCTAAAGCTGATCCTTTTAGCTCGGGTATAGCTATGGCACTCTCGCAGGATTCACATCTGTTTAATATGTGTGCTTTTATGCTCAATCCCATGTTCTTAAGATCATCTTCTATTTCCATTGCCTGTATTCTAGAAAGTTCGTCCTGGTTCTCTATCACAAAAAAAACAGTCTCGTTTACTAATATGTCCCACACATTCTTGGCTAACAGTTGCCAGCGGTTTAGTATGGTTATTGGATCTTTACCATGCCTGTTTATCTTATTTAACATATTTTTTATGCTCACATAAAACTTGATGTCCCTGCTTATATGATCATAAAACTCTTTTTCAGCTAATAATAAATGCATGGTGGAAGAAGCTGCTGCTGTGTCCCATACAATAGTACGATACTTTGATCTCATTACCAAGATTTCTGAAAGCATAAACTCTTCTGCTATACCGGGAGCACGGGCAATATGGTCGATTATAGATCTGTCCAGATCAAAAAAACTGGAAATAAGTTCATACACTTCATCTCCATACTCTTCTATCCAGTTATTTGCAACTGTAGCTTCAGAGTATTCATATATGTCTACATTTTCGTGCCCGTCTTTTAAAATATGGTGCAATGAAGGCATAAAGTCAAATGTGATCAATGCAATCTTCTCTTTTCGTTGCTCTGATCTTTCAAGAGCGAATGCTGTCGAAATTGTGGACTTTCCCACACCTCCTTTGCCTAAAAATGAATAGATCATACTTCCTCACTTATCCTTCTAATTCTTTTGTCC
This sequence comes from Thermoplasmatota archaeon, assembly GCA_031961865.1. Classification (GTDB taxonomy): domain Archaea; phylum Thermoplasmatota; class Thermoplasmata; order Thermoplasmatales; family ARK-15; genus JAVRLB01. The sequence goes on from JAVRLB010000002.1 coordinate 31,654, forward strand.
AGACCTTTATTTATGATCATATTGTAGACTGGCTCTGGAACCATCTCTTTCCAAGGCTCATTATCTATGATTCTCGCTCTTATGAGCTTACCCTGGTATATATCCCTATTTAAAAATGGAATCTCTCTTACCGTTATTCCTGCTTCTTCCATTAAAACTTTTACAAGAACGTTATTAGAGTAGCATATATCAAAGTCTGGCAGCATCGTTTTTAGATAGTTAACCCATTGTGCATTGTTCTCAATATTTGAGATGGGAATTAAAAGTATCCTTGATAGATCTATCTTCTCAAGTTTCAGTGCGCTCCAGATCATCTCTATTCTTTCTCCTGCAGTGAATGGATTTGAAAGCGTAAATGATTCCATCGCATTTTCTATAACTATAATTAGCTCTTTTTCCTCTTTTAAAATATAATTTATCGCTTTCAAATGTCCAAGATGAAAAGGTTGAAATCTCCCGGGATAAATTGAAGTCATTAATATCATAAATAACATTTTAGATAAAAAACTTATTCTAACTGAGCATACTATAATGATAAAGATTATGGAGCAATGTACATAAGATAAGTTCGACGATTTTTGTTAACTTTATCAAAATATTTTTGAACATTAAAAAAGCACAGATAATAGGCTGTTTATTACTGTTTTTTATCGTACATTGATAGTATGCAAAGCTCTGATATCGATGATAGCATTATCGCTATCGCATAACCCAAATTATAATTTCTCTTCGTTCTGTTGAAATCCTGCTAGTCAAGTTCGTTTAATTCTGCTGAAATTATCCAACTGTCTATTTTCTATTAATATTGATAACAATTCTCATATTATGAGAATTGCAATAGCCACATACAAATTCATTTAAGATAAAAAATAGTGGGCTCGACCGGGTTCGAACCGGTGATCTCCGCTGTGTGAGAGCGACGTCATAACCTGCTAGACCACGAGCCCTAGATAAGAAGTATGTTCAACAATATTAAAATATTTTCGGTGTTGAATGTGTCAAATGTTCGTTGATAAAAAATATCGCGTATTTGCATTTTTCAGAACATGTGATAAATATTAATACTATGTATCTATTATGAACATGTTTAAAAGATCATTATTTGATCCAAGAGATGAGTAAGTTGAGAGATTTTAAGATTATTCATGACTCTGTTCACGGTTCCATAAAATTAGAAGAGCCACTGATATCTTTGCTAGAAACTCCAGAACTGCAGAGAATGAGCAATATCCGGCAGCTGGGACTTACTTACTTGATTTTTCCGGGCGCAAATCATACACGTTTAGAACATTCATTAGGGACCTCGTATCTTGCAGAGCTGGTATCAAGATCCTTAAACCTTAACAGTTACGAAACATTGTTATTGCGATCTGCAGGTTTATTACATGATATTGGGCATTCTCCGTATTCTCATACACTAGAAAGATTTCTGAATGAGAAAACTGGAAAAAATCATATGCAGATCACAAAAGATATCATTGAAGGATCTTTAAAAATTATAGATGAGAGATCGGGATTAACAATAAGAGAAATATTAGAGCAATACAGCATTGATGTGGAAAAACTATGTTCAATAATAACCGGTAATTTAGAAAACCGGGACAGTTTAGATTTACATATTAATGATAATGGTCAAGGATTTTTTTCAGCACCAGATAGATACATGACCGAGATAATAAACGGTAGCATGGATGTGGATCAGCTGGATTACCTGGTGCGTGATTCGCATTATACTGGTGTAGCATATGGAGTTATAGATATCCCGAGAATTATCAATACGATCAGGATATTCAATGGCTCAATATCCATTGATAAAAAAGGTGTGTCAGCAATTGAGGGGATACTGGTAGCAAGAGCACTGATGTACTCATCCGTGTATTTTCATAAAACTGCCAGAATTGCAGAGCTTATGCTAACGCGGGGAGTTGAAGAGCTAAAGTTTAGAAATTGGAACGATATATACAGATTAGGAGACTCAGAGCTTATCTCACTTTTGATCAATTCTGAAGGGTACTCTAAAGATATAGGATTGAGGCTGAAATATCGCAGATTGTACAAAAGAGCTTATGTAAAATATTTTGAAGAACTGGATGAATACGGAACTGAGAAGCTCATAGAGTATTCAGACCCAAAAAAGATCAGAAAGCTGGAGAGAGAAATTGAGGAAGAATTAAGTTTAGATAATGGAAAAGTGCTTATAGACCTGCCGGAAAAAGAGGTTATTTTGAATGAACCAAGGTTTAACAGAGCAGACATAAAGATATACGATGAAAATAAGGTACAGACTCTTTACTCAATATCCTCTCTTGCAAAATCCATCACAAACAGAAGAGCTTTTGACTGGGTATTTATGGTTATAACGCCCGAAGAATACACGGAAAAAGTATACAAAAAAGTAAAAAATATTATATAAATATTTTTAGTCTTCTGACTCAGGTCTATTTTTAGGTGCTGGTGGTGCTCCAGATCCGCCTTTAGATGCTACAACATCATCGATTCTGAGAATCATTATTGCTGCATCTGTTGCAGAATTGATTGCCTGTTTACCAACGCGTATAGGCTCTATGACACCAAGAGCTTTCATATCATCGATTTTGCCAGTAAATACGTTTATGCCTGAATTAACATTTCCTTCTTTGTGAGACTTTCTGAGATCTATCAACATATCAATCGGGTCCAATCCTGCATTTTCAGCAAGTGTTCTTGGCACGATCTCCATTGCATCTGCAAATTTCTCAATTGCAAGCTGTTCTCTACCGCCGATTGTAGCTGCATATTCTCTAAGCTTCAGAGCAATTTCAGTAGCTGCAGAGCCTGCACCAGTTACAATCTTACCGTCTTCTACAGTTTTAGCTACCACATGCAGTGAATCTTGCATAGATCTCTCAATCTCATCAACCACATGTTCAGTACCGCCTCTGATCAGTATAGATACTGCCTTCGGATTTTTGCAACCTGTAACGAAGGTCATATGATCTTCTCCGATCTTGCGCTCTTCAACCTGAGCGGCATGCCCGAGATCTTCAGCTGAAAGATCATCTAGGTTCGTAATAATTTTTGCATCTGTAGCTTTAGCCAGCTTTTCAATATCGCTCTTTTTTACTCTTCTAGCAGCATATATACCTTTTTTAGCTAGGAAGTGCTGAGCCATGTCATCTATGCCTTTCTGAGATAATACTACATTTGCGCCAGTAGCCAGTATCTTATCAACCATATCTTTAAGCATTCTCTCTTCTTCATCTAGGAAATTATGGATCATTGAAGGATCTTTAATCTGGATATTTGTATCTATTTCTGGTTTTTTGATCTCTAACGCTACATTCAGCAATGCTATTTTAGCATTTTTAAGAGTAGCAGGCATTTCTGGGTGCGCTTTTTCCTTATCCACGATAATTCCGTCTATAAGCTGTGTATCATCAATAGATCCACCCTGCTTCTTTATTACCTGAATATTGTCTAGATCCGCGTAAACTTTTCCATTCACTTTTTCTATTATTTTAGAAACTGCATCTACCGAGATGCTTGCAAGCAGGTCTTTGGACATACTTGCACCTTTGCTTCCAAGCGCTGTTTTGCCGATCTTTAATAATACATCTCTGTCATCAATAGAGATCTTTTCGGATATGCTCTCCAATATCTCTTTCGCTTTTTCAGATGCTAGCCTGTAACCGCTGGTTATGACCGTGGGGTGTACATTCTGCTCCAGCAAACTCTCAGCCTGTTTTAATAATTCACCTGTTAAAATTACAGCTGTTGTAGTTCCATCTCCAGCTTCTTGATCTTGTGTTTTAGAAACTTCTACCATCATCTTTGCAGCTGGGTGGTCAACATCAATTTCTTTCATTACTGTTACACCATCATTAGTAATAACTACATCTCCAAGCCCATCAACTAACATTTTATCCATGCCGCGAGGCCCTAATGTAGACCTTACTGCTTCTGCTATAGCTTTGGCTGCAGCAATATTGTTTTTCATTGCATCTTTACCTGTTTCTCTCTTTGTACCTTCTTTAAGTATAAATATAGGTTGTCCTGATATCATATTACCATTCACCTCGATTGTTGTTAACTGTAAAATACTTCTTCTATATAAATTTATTCATGGCATAAAACACGTTAAGCAATATTAAGAAAAATGACAGGTAGTATCAAAAACTAAATACCTTATGAAAAGGTTTTTTAAATGGATATATATTATAAAAAATCATGATCTCAGATAATATAGAATCATCAAAAGAGATTGAAATTCATTACTTAAAAAATGGATTAGCAAAAAGTAAGATTTTATTATTGCATGGATACAGTTTTAACGCCAATACATGGAAAGATCTTAAAACCTTGGATATATTGGAAGAAGAAGGGTTTGGAGCTATTGCATTAGATTTTCCAGGATTCGGAAAATCAGGACGGCTGAAAGGTCTGGACTACTCTGCGTATCCTCTTAAATCAGATAAAGATATCAAAACCAGCATTGAGTTTTTAGAAGGGTTCATAGAGACGCATTTTAATAGTGTTTCGATTGTTGGCCCTTCAATGGGTGCCCACTTAGCAATAAACTATCTGATCAATCATCCATCAAATGTCGATAAAGTGATATTGATTGGCCCTGTTGGATTTAAGCAGAAAAATACTATTGAAAGCCTAAAAACCATAAAAAATCAGGTTTTGATAATGAGGGGAGAAAAGGACAATATAGCTTCAGAACAGGATGTAATAGATTTAAAAAACATGATCAAAAACTCTGTGATGATCCAGTATCCTAATGCCGGGCATCCTTGTTATTTAGATGTTCCAGACCTATTTCACAGAGATCTGCTCCAATTCTTGAGAAAATGAAAACAATGTTGGTATTAGGTGTAGATAGCTTGGTAGGACAAGCTTTTATTAGGAATAATAATGATTTTAAAATATTTGGTACATATCATTACTCTCCTGTCAAAGTTCCAAACATTGAAACCTTCACATTAGATCTGAAATTTTCAAACAAGATCATCAGCATTATCGACGAAGTTAGGCCAGATATAATAATTAATGCGGCGGGAAAAACCAACATTGACTATTGTGAAACAAATCCTATAGATGCATATTTAATAAATGAGCTTGCAACTAAAAACATTGCCTTAGCTGCTAAAAAAAATGGATCGTTTCTAATTCAAATATCTTCTGATCTGGTGTTTGATGGATTTGTTAGAAAATACTATGGAGAAGAGGATGAGCCACATCCAATATCTGTGCTCGGTAAAACAAAATTGAATGCAGAAGATATAATAAGAAGCAGCCTTAATGACTACTTGATCATCAGGACCGGCCCAATATTTGGCTGGAACTGCATTACTAAAAAGAGAAACTATGTTACCTGGATATTGGAGAACCTGAGAGCCGGTAAAGAAATAAGCCTGGTTACAGATCAATACTCAAACTACACTTCAAATGATTTTCTGCGCAATTCTACCTTAAAACTTTACAAAAGCGATCACATTGGCATCTTTAACATAGCCTCAAAAGATTGTATATCTCAATATGAGCTTGGAATTAAAATTGCAGAGGTATTTGATCTGAATGAACAGTTAATAAAAAAGACCACTTCTAAAAAAGTTAGAGTGATCGGACATATTCCGAAATATGCCTGCCTAGATACCTCAAAACTAAAAAATGCAATAGATTCAGAGATCCCAGATACTAAATCAATGCTTATAATGATAAAAGACCAAGATTGCAAATAATTATAATCTATTCTTTAACGTATATATTTCAACCTTCGCAAATACATAACTTGCTATGAAATTTAAAAAACAAAATTAAAAAAATACAAAAATTTTTATTGTAATATATTATATCCTCCTTACTAATGCAAACTGTTAATGTGATAAGTAGGGATATTCTGATTAAGGTACTGAAAAAATTGTTGACAGATAAAGATATAGAGCCACAGTATATAGAAGAACTTGCAGATTATGTCCTTACATTTTTTGGGTTTGGAGATTCTATTATAGATAATATATTAACACCTCCAGACCGCGATATATTTTATATGCTGGAAGAACTGGGAATATTGAGAACAGATATGGAAGAGATAATACTGGTAAAAGGCAAAAACTGGAGAATTCATTATTGGGAATACAGAAAAGATAGAATTTTAGAGTATCTTACACCAGCAAAGAAAAAAGCAAACCCATCTTTATCAGAACTTTACGATAAGTTTTTTGCAACTCATGAAGATATGTAATTTAATTTCATAATTATTTTTTAAACGTAATTATTAACGTTCCATGATGATCTGATCATCTTTTGAATAATGTAACATAGATGTTACAAATAATAGATTGAACAAAAAGATTTTGTTTATCCGATGTTGCCTGAAAAGTAAAAAAATCGTGACCGTCATTAAAGATCAGCATATTTAAATACAACTCATAACATTAACTATCTGGTGATAAATGATGATGCCATCTCAAGAAGTACAATATGTACCTCCAGATATCTCAACCATAAAAACAATGAACAAAATAGCAAAGATTCTTGCTCTAATATTAGGTATTATATTCATAATAGCTGGTATAGCCACAATAATTTTTGTTGTGGGAATAGTACCACTTATTTTTGGAATTGTAAACCTGATAATATATTCAAAGATCAAAACGATAGACTTACTTGTGGATCAACAGAGATACATAGATGCAAAAAATAAAACATTAGTATGGATGATCATTGGATTCATTTTTGCAGGGATAATAGTTGGGATCATTCTGCTCATATCATACTTGAAATATGATGATGTGATAAGAGCAGTGCAGCAAAATTATGCGCAGCAGAACAATCAATTTATGCCACCACAGCAACCTCCTAGTTCTTAAAAAATTTTTTATCTATTATTAACAATTTTTTTTAATAATTCACATATTTTCTATTTTTATAATAGGTGCAGGGGGAGGGATTTGAACCCTCGAAGTCCTACAACACGGGATCTTAAGTCCCGCTCCTTTGGCCAAGCTCGAAAACCCCTGCATGTGTAGGAAAGCTACTATTTTCAGCCAAAGCATCGATTTTTCCAAATTATCTAATATGCTGGGTGCTCTATAATCTGCAGATCTGGCACGAACTATGTTCAATTATGATGAGCCTTGAAATATTAAATAGCTTATAAATGTTTTTATTGGTGAAATTCTGCTCCTCTCCTCAACAGGAGACTCACAGCAGTTCAACTCCAATAGTTCTTTCTTATACTTTGATCAGTTTTGGAATATCTGCCGGATAGTCTGCAACCTTTACATTAGCTTCGTTCAATGCCTTTATCTTGGATTCTGCGGTGCCTTTACCTCTGCTGATTATCGCGCCTGCGTGCCCCATTCTTTTTCCTGGCGGTGCACTGCGCCCGGCAATATATGCAACCACATGCTTGTTAAACTCTTTTTTAATATATTCTGCAGCTTCTTCTTCGGCAGTACCACCGATCTCGCCGACCATCACTACATGTTTAGTGTCAGGATCATCCTTAAATAGTTTTAGCATATCTAAAAAGCTCAGTCCTACAATTGCATCTCCGCCAAGTCCTATTACGGTACTTTCACCGAGCCCGCTTTCTGTGATCGCTTTAACAATCTCATATGTAAGCGTACCACTTCTGGAAATTACTGCCACATCACCTTTCTTGAATATATGGTTCGGCATTATTCCAATCTTCGATTTGAACGGCACTGTGATGCCAGGTCCGTTAGGTCCAATTACTATACCATTCCTTCTTTTTGCAGTGGCTACAATCTCCATAGAATCGTGCATCGGAACATGTTCGGTCAATATGTAAAATAGCCTCAATCCTGCATCAAACGCTTCATAAAACGCGTCTTTAACATAAGGTGCTGGAACCGCAATCATTGTTGCTGTAGGACTCTTGCTCATTGCCTCTTCCACATAATCGAACACTTCTACATTGTTCACTTTCAATCCTTTTTTGCCGGGTGTTATTCCAGCCACTACATTTGCTCCAAACTTGATCATTTCAGCAGAGTGAAACTCACCCTGATGCCCAGTTATTCCCTGTACTATTATCCTTGTATTTTCGTCAATCAATACCATTTAGCTCACCTCTTTATCCATTTCAGCCACTTTTTTGACTGCATCTGTCATGTTTGAATATGCGTTTATGCCGTTCTCTTTTAAAATAGCTCTGCCCTCTTCTTCATGCACACCTGATAATCTTACGATCATAGGTATTGTAACTTTAAAATCATTTTTTGCGGCCACTATTCCTTTGGCTACTGTATCGCATTTTGTTACCCCTCCGAATATATTCACTAAGATAAGTTTAGGCTTAGCTTTTAATACTAGAGGAAATGCATTTTTTACTATGTCAATGCTATCAGTTCCTCCAAGGTCCAGAAAATTTCTTGGTTTTAGTTTGTGCAATAATAAAGTATCGAGTGTGGCCATCGTCAATCCTGCTCCGTTAGCGATTACTCCAACTTCTCCATCCAGTTCTACAAATGCATAATCTTGCGATCTTGCTTCTTTTTCAAGCTCTGTTAAATCTTCTTCGTTTTCCTCGACATCTTTATGTCTGAATAGAGAGTCAGAATCAATAATAACTTTTGAGTCTGCAGCAATGAGCTTTCCTTCTTTGGTAATGACCAGAGGATTTATCTCTACCAGTTCTGCATCATATTCTATAAACAACCTGTACAGGTTTGACAGCATTGATGAAAATTGTTTTAAGAGCTGGTCTGTCAATTGTAATTTCCTTCCAATCATGTTTCCTATAAAAGGGCTGTAGCCAATGAGCGGGTCTATGTTTTTCATTATGATCTTGGAATCTTCAACATTTTCAATTTCTACGCCACCCTCTTTGCTGGCTATTATTGTTGGAGACTTAGTGCCTCTATCCATCAGGATAGAAATGTATAGTTCTTTGTCTATGTTCAATTTATCTTCTATCAAAACATATTTGACTTTAGATCCTTTTAATGTGGTATTAAACAGCTCTTTAAGTGCCATTTTTCCAGAGTTCAGATCATTTGCAAATTTTATGCCTCCTGCTTTACCACGGCCACCAACCAGAACCTGGGACTTTAGGGCAACGGGGCCGGTTATCTCTTTCAGTTCTTCAGGACTTTTTACCACTGTGCCATTAGGCACTGGAACATTATATTTTTTAAACAGTGCCTTTCCTTGAAATTCATAAAGTTTCATCTACGATCACCTTTTTTCTTAAAGAGAAAGATTAATTATTTATTAATGTTTTCATTAATACCACCAATGGTAGTAAAAGACAAAATAGGAAGAAAAAGGTATATTGTATCATACTGTAATATGAAAAAGGTGGATTTAGATGACTTTTTAAAAGACGTAACGAGAAAGTATCAGATAAAAGTAAGCATAATACTATACAATAATGGGTTTAATATATTAAGATGCAAGCATCTGGACAAAGATCGGCTAATTAATATTCTCAACACAAAGAACTTTAAAACATATAAAGCCACGGGAACCGTTAAAAAAGCAAAAGAGATTTTAGCCATGATAAAATATTAAATATTGTATTCTAATATCAGCAACTGTAATATGGCCGGGGTGGGGTAGTGGTTATCCTTGGGGACTGTGGATCCCTAGATCCGGGTTCAACTCCCGGTCCCGGCCCTAAATTAACTATTTTTTAAAGAGCATAAAATCTATAAAATGCTTTAAATGCTCTGCAAGAACTGGATTATCAGAGTATCCGCAAGCTTCAAGCTCTGCGTCAGTGATCAGCGCTCTTTTGCTATCCACTACCATATCTGTTGCGATCAGCTCGTCTCTGTAGTGGACCTCGCAGTTTGGTGGCGCACGCTGAGTTCTTGCAGTGATAATGATGATTCTCACGTTTCTCAATATTGCGTTTTTGACATTTTTGCTTAAATATTTTTTGATTTCTATCAATTTAGGAGTGGATAATAAAATCTCAGATTCGCTCTGGTCTATAAACTCTCCAATCTTATTCAATACCTTCGATTTGCCGTAAATAGTATATACGAGCTGTGGCTCTCCTTTTTCAGTAAGAAGATCTTTTAACATTTTTAATTTGGAAAACATATCTTCTAATTGACGCGTATATCGCTCTTCAAGCCTTTCCAGGTTTTCAGCCTTGAATATTTTAGGTCTGCCATCCACTGCTTTTACAAGTCCTTTCTTCTCCAGCGTTTCTAATACTTTGTATGCGGAAGGCCTTGGTATTTTGGCAGTGTCTGCAATTATGTCAGCACTTGACCCATCATGATAAATTACGGCCAAAAATGTCTGTGATTCATAAGTAGTAAGTCCTAATATTTTCAAAGTTTTTAAGATAAAATCATACTCTTTTTTTAAGTCTTCCTTAGATATATCCATAATATATAAAAAGCGAAAAACATATATAAAAATTGTTATTGTTATAGTATGCGTTGTTCAAGATGTGATAAAGATGCAGTTATTTTTGTAAGATACAGTGGAGAGCATCTTTGCAAATCTCATTTTATAGAATTTTTAGAGCAGAGAGTAAAAAAAGAGTTTCGTTCACAGGTTAATCTTAAAAAAAATTCAAAGATTGGCGTTGCTCTTTCTGGTGGCAAAGACAGTTCTGTAACGCTGTTTTTGCTCTCAAAGATATTTAAAGATCGCAAGGATATAAAATTAGTTCCAATACTTATAGATGAGGGAATTCAAGGATATAGAGAACTAGCAATTGAATCTGCCAGAAAATTAACAACGAAACTTAATCTGGATCTGAATATCTACAAGTTTTCAGATTATTTTGATCATACAATAGATCAGATCGCACTCCAGAAAAAAGAGATCTTGCCATGCAGCTACTGTGGTGTATTTAGAAGAAATCTGCTGAATATAGCTGCAAAGAAAAACAGTGTTGATTATCTGGCTACCGGACTGAATCTGGATGATACTGCACAGTCAATTATCATGAACATTGCTAGAGGAGATATATCCAGACTGGCGAGAATGGGCCCTCACGAAACTGTAAAGGAAGGATTAATACCTAGAATTCAGCCTTTGATCACTATTCCCGAAAGAGAGGTACTTGTTTATGCAATATTGAACAATATTGAATTTTATCATGGAGAATGCCCTTATGCTTCGTCAGCAGTAAGAAACGAGTTTAGAGATGCTATAGATACATGGGAGCTCAGGACCCCGGGTACCAAGCATGCTATTTTGAACAGCTACAATGCTATCAAAAATGTACTGTCAGATAAATATTCAATACCCTCACTGAACGCATGTGAGCGCTGTGGAGAGCCTACTGCCGGTAAAATCTGCAAAGCATGCGAGCTGCTGGATTCTCTGAAGATAGATCAATAATTAAACTCTTTCCATCCCAGTTTTCGAAGCAGTACGTCAGCTGCTGAGTTTATAACATCATAAAGTTCAGAAACAGAGGGGCAGTATGCCAATTCTACGCTACTCAGATCCTGTACAGTCGCTCTATTCTTGATCGCCATGGCTATGACGTTTATTTTGTCCGCAGCGTTTTTACCAACTGCCTGTGCCCCAAGCAATCTTCCGTTTTTATCACTTATTAATTTTAGTGTTAGGCTTTGGCCGCCAGCATAGTCCGGTTTATCAGTTCCCTTAACTCTGCCTGACATGATCTCAAATTTCAGCTTGGCACGTTCTTCTGATAACCCTGTAGCTGCAATTTCCATGTTTCCGAGCTCTGACACAAATGTGCCATATGCACCGTTATATGTAGCACTGCCGCCGGCAATATTTATTCCGGCCACTATTCCCTGCTTAGCTGCAGTAGTGGCAAGCTGCACGACCATGCTACCTTCATCAATGGCATTTTTAGTTATTATCACATCTCCAGCCGCATAAATACATGGATCAGAAGTCTTCATTTTATCGTCCACTACCACAAAGTTTTTGAATATAGACACTTTATTTTTTAGCAGCTGGCTGTTTGGAGTTACTCCTGTTGCAAGGATAACAAGTTCTGCACTTTTTTTCTGGTCATTGACAACTATTGATTTTTGATCGAGTGCTATCTCTTGAACCTTGCTTTCTAGATAAACGTCAATTCCATTATTTTTCAGATATTCTTCTACGATCTGCGCCATATCTGGATCCAGCGCCCTGGGAAAACACTGAGCCAACATCTCGTAAACAGATACTTTGTATCCTCTTTTTTTCAGTGAAAACGCGATTTCCAGCCCTATTGCGCCGGCACCTATTACTGCTACGTTTGAAACAGTATTTGATTTTAGAAACTCCTCTATTTTCAATCCGTCTTCTATAGTTTTAAGCACATATACTCCGTTGTTCAGATACTCAGTTATGTTTTTGATAGGTGGAATCATAGGATCTGCACCTGGCGCAAACAGTAACTTGTCATAACTCAACGATTTTACAGTTTCATTTTTTAAATCTTTCAGTTTTATGGTTTTATTTAATGGATCCACATCTATAACCTGATGCTCTAACAGAACATTGATACGCTTTGTTTTTGGAAATGGATGTTTTAACAGCTCAAAATCAGAGTGGTTTTCTATAATCAGCGGAAGCCCGCAGGGAGAATATGATTCGTAAGAATGTGCCTCGATGATAGTAACCTCTTCCTCCCTGTTCAGTGCTGTGATCCATCTGGTTGCATAAACTGCTGCAGTACCTAATCCTATTATCACTATCATGTTTTCCGATAATGATGATTGATCTTAAAAATCTTTTTGAGACAAATTTATAAAAAATTTAATAAATCACCATTATTTAATGGAGTTGTATGTCTGAACTAAAATTAGAGATTAAATATCCAGATCCCAAGTTTCATAAAAAAACTTGCAAAAAATGCAATGCGGTTTTTTGGACTGTAGACCCAGATCGCGATACTTGCGGCGAATATCCGTGCGATGATTATTCATTTATAGATCATCCAGTAACAGACCGAAAATACGAATTCTTTGAGATGTTAGATAAATTTTATGAGTTTTTTTCAGCGCATGGGCACACTGTAATAAACAGGTATCCAGTAGTTGCAAGATGGAGAAAGGACGTTTTGCTTGTAAATGCATCTATTTATGATTTTCAGCCATTTGTAACTTCTGGGTTGATTCCTCCACCTGCAAATCCTCTAATTGTAGGACAGCCATGCATCAGAATGGTTGATGTTGATGATGTAGGAAAGACGGGCAGGCATCTTACAAGCTTTATAATGGTAGGGCACCATGCTTTTAATTATCCAGATCACAAAGTTTACTGGACTGACCAGACTGTTAAATATTCATATGAGTTTTTAGTAGATATTTTAAAAATAGACCCAAAAAAGATAACGTACAAAGAAAATCCCTGGAGTGGAGGTGGCAATGGTGGTTTTGCTCTTGAGGTTATTGTTGCAGGGTTAGAAGTGGCAACACTGGTATTCATGAATTTGAAAGAGGATGAGCATGGAGAATTTGAGATAGAGGGAAAAAAGTATTCTAAAATGGATATGAATATTGTAGATACTGGCTATGGCCTGGAGAGGTTTGTTTGGGCTTCAAAAGGTTCTCCATCAATATTTGATGCTGTGTACGAAGATATTTTAGAAAAATTGCTGGCATTGGTAAATATAAAAATTGACGAGACATATAATGAGATTGTAAAACAGTATGTTCATTTTGGAAAAAATGAACGGCTGGAAGAGGCTGTTTATCAAGATTTAAAGGCGAAAGGATTTAAAATAGACAAAAAAACAGTAAGTGAAATGCTATTTAAAATAAAAAAGACGCATATATTAGTAGATCATAGCAGAACCGTACTTTTCATGTTAAATGATGGAATAGTGCCTTCAAATGTTAAAGCAGGATATCTTGCACGATTATTGATAAGAAAAAGTTTTAGAGCTCTTGAAGATCTTGGTGTTTCAACATCTTTTTCAGAGATAGTATTATGGCAATTTGAAAAATTTAAGAACATGTTGGATCCTGCGATGAAAAATACGATTATTGAGATCTTAGACAATGAAAAGCAAAAATACACAGAACTCATAAATCGTGGAAAGTCGCTGATTGAAAGAGAGATAAAAAAGAAAAAGATAGGATTAGAAGATCTTGTAGAACTTTATGACTCATATGGTTTAACCCCCGAATTTGTAGCTTCCTATGCATCTAGCCTCGGTACGGTGATAGAGGTTCCAGATAATTTTCATTCTCTTGTAGCCTCCCGCCATGAAAAGAATATAGAATTAGAGCAAGAAAAGCAGAGAGTGTTCAATCTTCCAGACACCGTTCCATTGTATTACAATGATGCCTACCTTCGAAAGTTTAATGCAAAAGTGATATATTGCCAAAATAACGAGCTTGTTCTAGATCAAACAGCGTTTTATCCAGAAGGTGGCGGCCAGCCTGCAGATTGGGGATATATAATATTCAATAATGAAAATATCAAAGTTTTAGATGTTCAAAAATATGGAAAAGTGATAGTGCACAAAATAGAAAAAAACGTGCCTGTGAATTCGGAGGTGACAGGCATAATAGATTCAGAACGGAGAGATCAGCTTATGCGAAGCCACAGTGCCACGCATGTACTGTTAAGTGCAGCCAGAACCGTACTTGGAAAACATGTTTGGCAGGCTGGTGCACAGAAAGGGGTAACAGAATCAAGATTGGATATAACGCACTTTAAAAAGATCAGTTTCGAAGAGTTGAGAGCTATAGAGAGAGAGGCCCTGAATATTATATTGCAGGACATTAAGCTAGAAATAAAATATATGGATCGAGAAAAAGCTGAAAAGGAGTTTGGTTTTAAACTTTATGAGGGAGGAATACCCACAGACAAAACAATCAGAGTGGTAAAGATCGGAGATTATGATGTGGAAGGGTGTGGAGGTATGCATGTAAAAAGCACTGGCGAGATTGGTTTGATCAAAATAATAAGAGAAGAGAGAATTCAAGATGGTATCTCGAGAATCACTTTTACTGCCGGTAAAAGTGCTCTGAATTACATAGCCGACATGGAGAGAATATTGAAAAGTGCAAGTGAACAGCTAAAGACAGATTACAAAGATATGAATTTGAAGCTAGATAGCATTCTTGAAGAGTGGAAAGCCCAGAAAAAAGAGATTGCCAGATTGAGCGAGATTGAGAACCAATTTGTGATCAGATCCATTCTTGAATCTTCAAAAACTGTTAAAAATCAAAAAATTGCAGCAAGTATATTAAAAGATAGAAGCTTGAACCTGGTTTCTATCGCGAGAGATCTAAATAAAGAACCTACACTTACATACTTCATTGTTAACAGTGCAGATTCAAAACTATCATTTGTAGCCGGGTCTAAAAACATAGATGTGGAAAACATCATAAAGTCATTTGCTAAAGATGTTTCTGGCACCTTCAAGAAAGTTGAAAATTTTTATATAGGATCAGGGAAGGATAACAGCAATATTGATAAACTAGTGGATATTGTTCAGCTTCATCTGGTTAAAGCTGTGGATCTAAATGAACGAAACGGATGAAATAGACTATATTAATCGCGTAGTGCGTGAACATTTTACAGTTTATGATGCTAAAGTGTATCCAGATCATTTAGAGTTTCATATTATCTCTGCTGATAACAAAGATTTACTTTACAAAAACTTCAATGATTTATGGTCAGAGTTAAAAAAACAAAATTATGTACCCACACTAAACAATGTCAAAGGAGACTATGTTCTTCAGATAGTAAAAATACCTCCCAGAAAGTTCAGCAGCATTTATATTAACATAGGGCTATTGATCGCAACGATAATATCGACCGTAATTGTAGGTATGCAGAATTATGCTGGATATTTTAACATTTCCAACATGTGGGCAATTAATGTATTCGTTGGTGGCACTATATTTTTTGCGGTACCGTTAATGTTAATATTAGGACTTCATGAAATGGGCCATTATTTTGCAGCAAAAAAGCATAATGTTGCTGCGTCATTGCCATTTTTCATACCGGCACCTACAATAATCGGAACACTCGGAGCATTTATATCGCTCAGAGAACCTATTCCGAACAAGAGAGCGCTTTTGGACATTGGCATAGCAGGACCTATTGTGGGGTTCCTGGTAGCAATACCTATCGCAATAATAGGCATGTGGCTGGGCCATATATATCCTCCGCCAAGCGTGGACTATTCAACCGTTATGATACTTCAGATGCCTATACTTTATAATTTTATCAATCTGTTTTATCCATTCAGCAGCACCATGTTCCCTATGGCGTTTGCTGCATGGGTGGGATTTCTGGTAACCGCCATAAATTTATTTCCAATCGGGCAGCTGGATGGAGGCCATATAGCAAAAGCATTGTTAGGAGACTACTCAAGATATGTAAGCTATGTATTTATAGTCATAATGCTGATACTGGGCATATACTATACTGGCTGGCTCATTTTTGCGCTGTTTGTACTGATACTGGGATTAAGACATCCACCATCACTGAATGAAATCTCTAAGATCGGAGGAAAAAGAGTGGTGGCGGGGGCACTGGCATTCGTTCTTTTAATTGTCACTTTCTCTCCTGTGCCAATTTCTGAAGTATACTTGCAAGAACAGTTCAATATCAATTCCGCCACTCATGATTACCAAATGGTACAGAATGTGCAGGATCAGATATATCCTGTGCTGAACATCACTAACACCGGACAGAAGATGATAAATGTTTCAGTTTCAGTATCGAATACAGACCACTTTAACATAATTTATCCATCGGTACTGCATAACATTTCGATGCGAAGTACACGCTCTTTAATGCTGAATATTTCGCTTACCAATCAATCTGTGGCAGAAACAGGCTATGTTTATGTAACTGTAGTCACTTTGCTGGAGAAAGTATCAAAAGAGTATACGTTAAATGTCACAGTTTATAACCAGTCCAAGTATTTGAGATGGAGCCAGAACAGTATATATAGCAATGTAAACACCAGCATAGTTCTATCTTTAACAAATACGGGCAATATTACAGAATATATCTGGCAGATTAACAGCACTAAAAGCTATAACGTGTCTTATAATGCCACAATTGTAGCCGGCCGAATACTTATTTCTCCAGACAGGTCTGTAATATTTAAATTTATGTTCTATGCCACCGGCACATATTATCTGTATGCAATAGATCAAAACAGCAATGTGGCCATAGTGACTGTTAACATAACATAAATTTGATAAACTAGCAGTTAATAAACTATTTTGCCACTATGATGAATCTGTATCTGCTGAACGGTGATGAAAGACAGGCGATCTGAGTGGCATTTATCTATCTATGATAAATCAAAGAAATCTGCACTATCTTTTTTCAATGTTAATTCCGAGCGTAGGCAAACTTGTATATACCTGTAAAAAAACAGGCCTGTTTCGAAAAAATTACCACTACTTCAATGAGAATCTTTTAGAAACTTTAAGATACTATTTTTTCTGGAAATAAGCTCTGCTAATTTTTTGTTAAGCTGCTCGATCTCTCTGTCAATTTCTTCAATTTCCTCTCTGAAATTCACAGGCTCTGCAAAATCTTCAGAGTCAAGATCGAGCTTTTCAGTATTTATCTCGAACATGTTCTGCGTCAATACTATTGTTAAGAAAACATTGTCTCCGATCTTATATTTTTTTCGTGAAGCTCCAAGCTCACTTTTTTCAAGGCCTTTACATTTAATAATATTCAGTTTTTCTAAAAGTTCCAGGTTTTTCATTATTGCCTGCTGAGATAATTTCAAATCTTTAGAAAGTTGAAACGCGTACTGATCACCTTCAATAAGGCGTTTCAATATTTCTCTTCTTGTCTTATTTTCGAATGCTTGCAGTAAGATATCTTCGTATTCCATAAAAAATAAAAGAAAATTTTAATCTATCTTAATTTTCTTTCCTTTTCCGCCCTCTTCTTTTAACCTTGGAAGAGTAATGTCCAGTATGCCATTCTTATATGCTGCCTTTACTTCGTCGGTCTTGATCTTTGCAGAGAGCTCAACCTCTTTATGATATTTTCTGTCAGGGGTATTAACATCGATTAAGACTGATTGCTCATTTAACTGTATGTCTATGTTATCTTTTTCTATGCCTGGAAGCTCTACCGTGATGTATATGTTTTTATCATCTTCCGTAACATCCGTCAATGGCTCTCTATATTCTAGCTGTTTTGGCCCATATCCTTTAGGAACATTTCCAAACTCCTGGAATTCAGGCTTTCCGTCTGGCCCCATCTTGAAACTAAACCCATAAACGAAGGATTTATCAGGATCTAAATTGCTCTTGCTTAACTCTTCCCAGATCTTGTTGAACCTAGACTCCCATCTCCTAATCTCTTCGTCAAAATCATCAAAGAACCCATAGTAATCCCAATCCTCATCATCTTCATTCTTTCTTTTCCTTATAACCATTTTTATCACCTCTTTATTTAACCTTTGGTTATCAACTAAAGGTTAATAACTACTAATATATAAACTTTTCTAATGACTGTTATATAGCTCAACAAAACCTCGTTTTTTAAAAAATTATATATAATAATAGCTTATATGAGCTTTAATGAAATTGCCACTGATAATAGTTAACTTTAAGATTTACAGAGAGTCTATAGGCAAAAATGCGTATAATCTGGCAAAGATGATAGAGCATGTAGCAATTGAGAGAGACTCGGAAATAGCTATAGCTCCTGATTTTTTAGACTTAGCTAAAATCAAAGATATTGTTGATATTCCTGTTTTTGCTCAACATGCAGACGCTGTTGAATTAGGAGGTCATACTGGCCATGTTACTATCGAAATTTTAAAAGAGTATGATATAGATGGTCTCATAATAAACCATTCTGAAAAAAGATTAAATTTTGCGGACATAGAGTATCTAGTAACCAATTCTAGAAATTATGGGCTCATATCAATTTTGTGCACTAACAATATTGAAACTACTGTTGCTGGCGCAGCTTTAAAACCTGATTTTCTAGCAATAGAGCCACCTGAATTAATTGGTGGAGACATATCTGTATCTAAAGCCAAACCTGAGATCATAATGAACTCTGTAAAACAATCTAAAAAGATTAATAACGCAGTAAAGATCCTTGCAGGCGCAGGTATTAAAGATAAACTAGATTCTAAAAAAGCCTTGGAACTTGGAGCAGATGGAGTATTAATAGCCTCTGGCATTGTAAAATCTAAAGACCCGATAAAATCACTGAACGACATTATTGACGGTTTTATGGAGGCAAAGTATGGTGAAAGATAAAGAAGAACTAGAATTTGTAGAGCCGGAATTCAATGAAAAAGAATTTTTAATGGGAGAAATTCAAAAAGGTAAAGCTACAATCGTGGTATTTTTGCTTGGTTTAGGCATCGGATTTTTATCAGGGTATCTTGAATATTTGGGTCTTGGTGTATTATCGGTATTGCTAGGATTTGCAGCAATATTTTTGATCAACCCGTTATATAACTCTCTGAACATCAAGACGGATCGTAGAACCAAAACCATAAATATTTTCATATATCTAATACTATGGATTACTTTCTGGATCGTGTCTTTAAATCCACCATTCTTTTAATCTTAGCTAAAAACTTTGACTATGTAAAATAAGTGGCTTTGTCTTCTTCACTTTTCTTTACTTCTTCCTTTAAATCCAAGATATCTACTGCTGATATTGCATTGACCATTATTATTCTCATTTTTCCTTTGAGTTCTTTATGGGATTCATCAAGTGTTATGACCATTGCCAAATCCTCTCCAATTGATATAAATTTTTCGAACGTTCCCGATGTTTTCTCTAGCTCTGAATGGTCAGAAACAATATATACTACACATTTAGATCCACTCGTAATATTGTTTATCATTTATTTTCCTCCATTAATGATTGTATATGCTGTACTGTCCTATTATAATTGTCAATTGCTAGTTTTAAATTTGCTTCCACGAATACCCATGCTTTGCTGAAATTTTCATATCTCAGCTTATATCGTTTATATTTCCCATCCTGAGTAGTTTCTAAAAGATCCATGTTCCTTATTTTATTAAGATGCCTGTACAAAGTGGGCCTAGAAATACCTAACTCGCTCATCAGCTCTTCTGGTGACCACTCTTTTTTGGGATGCATCAAAAAACAGTTTTTAAAAAGCATATATGGTATGCTGTTCTTCAATTCTTGAGCCTTGTCATATGTATCTATTTCCTGCAAATATCCAATATCAGATAGAAAATTTATCAGTACCGTATCCAGATCCTTCTCATCTGTTAATCCTCTTGATAAACAGACTTTAATTTCAAACATCAAATTACACCTTTTTAGATCAACTATATAAAAACAAAGTTATATATTTTTTGTTTGTAAAATTTCTAAAATTTTCGGCGATAATTTAGATCATTGTAACGTTTATATTTTATCTGATGTTTACTTTTAAATGAGTTACAGGTAGATCATGATATATATTTTGAGAATTAATAGAACTTTCATACATTCAAATAAGGAAAAAAGATTATGGGAACAGGTAAAAAACAATTGAAAGAACCGTCTGTTTTTATTTATTGCCTCATAAAATTATAGATACTAAAATATTTTTGACTCTTTTTTGGCAGTTATAATCTGTGTGATCTCTTCAGACAATATTGCTGATTTTACAGCCAGATAAAATATTATGACAGCCATGATAATCAGCAATATAATACTGTACCAAACGTTTAATACTCCATACTTATGCAAATATATAAGTAAAAATACAGACAGTATATATGGTATGATCCAGTATCCTGCTTTCAAGTGCATTTTATATTTACCTTTTACCATTTTGTATGCAAATAAATAGGATGTAACCATGAATATAACTAATAGTGCATAAGATAGATAGAAAGATATCATATTAGCTATCGAAATATAAGCGTAAAATATAAACAAAGCTACAATTAAAAAAGTGGTTAAATAATGTATTTTATTCAATGCTTTAAGAAATATCGGAGAAAGCAGCATAATAACAAATAGAATATATGTAACATCTCTCATAACTGTAAATCCAGTAGAAAATAGTAGAACTGAAATAACAACAAAAGAAAGTGGGGCTATTACCTTGGCAAACGGTATTTTAAAAGGCCTGTATAACTCTTTGGCCTTGGCTCTTAATGTATATAATACAGGCCCGCTAGTTAAGAATATCAATAATATGAAACCTGTAAAAAGTGCTAAAATCTTGTAAATTGAAATTTGTA
Source organism: Thermoplasmatota archaeon (assembly GCA_031961865.1). Lineage (GTDB taxonomy): Archaea > Thermoplasmatota > Thermoplasmata > Thermoplasmatales > ARK-15 > JAVRLB01. Next base: position 52,785 of record JAVRLB010000002.1, read on the forward strand.
GTATCAGTAGAATTATTGAAAGTAATGACATTGCAACAAGACTGATGATAGGAGTATTATATTTTTTAGTAACTTTTAAGAATGGATAGGGAAAATAATTTTCATATGCCATACCATATAGCGCCCTGCCACCTACAAGATTAAATATCAGCCCTGTTATAAATGGTGCGATTATTACGAGGATTGATAAAAACAATAAGATGACATTCACTGCCGGAATGCTATTAGAAAATAATATCCTTAGAGGATTAGCACCCGTACTGGAAAACTGAAGAGCAGACCATAATCCAGAGTAGTTGCCGTGAGAAATATAAAAACTGGAATTTATATTATATGCAGTCCAGTTAATAGCTCCTATGAAAGCGATCTGTAAAATAAAATAGATGATGATTACAAAAAATATAGAATAAATTATAGCTCTGGGAATGTTTTTTTGTGGATCTTTTATTTCTTCAGAAAAAAACAAGATTGATTCAAATCCCATTAACGCAAAAAAGACCATACTCAAAGAGGAAAGTGATATAAAGCTAGTAACACCATTTGGAAAGAATCCTCCATAAGAGTAAAAATTAGATGGATGAAATGCAAATAGCAACAGTATTATTATCAGAATGATCAACAATAATACCTTTAAAACTGTAAAAATATTATTTAATATCAGTGTTAAACTAATATTAAAATAATTTATAGCAAAAAATAAGAGTATTATCAATGCCGCAATTAGAGTCCCCAAGACTGAAAGTTCAAGTGTCGTTGCACTGATTATTAATCCAGGAAAATAAATGGATAGAAATATAACTATAGCTCTTGCCTCTATCATAGGGGTCATTGCGACGGCAATAAGGTATGAGACCCCAAATAGATATCCCAAAAAATTTCCATATGCAAAAGTAGGATATCTCACAAACGCACTTTTTTGTGGAAGTTCTGAACCTACTTCTGCGTATGTTATCGCAATAATTAATAACATCACTCCTGTGAATAGCCATGTATAAATTGAGGATGGTCCCGCATTTGAAGCCAATAAAGTTGGTAAATAAACCCAACCAGTTCCGATAATAGCACCTATCGATATAAAAAATATGCTCCAAAATCCCAACTTTTTATCAGAACTATTTTTAAACATCTAAAAATTAATATAAAATTACAATATTTAAAGGTTATCATAATTTTTTTTAAATAGAGA
>JAVRLB010000003.1:0-41415 GCA_031961865.1 Thermoplasmatota archaeon
TGAATGATACAAATTACCAGGTTTACGTGAACTCTATAAGCCAAAATCAGACCATTTCTATAACGGTAATTGCTACTCCCATGACCTTATTGCCTGGTGGAGGAATAATAGAGTCTGTAAACAGCACTACTATATCAATAAACTATAACAAAGAAGTTGCAGGACAAACACTTTACTTTGTGGTAACAGTAGTAAAAGTGTCCTCTGCCTAAGCTTCAGAACCTTTTACTATTTTTCATTTGTTTTTATAGTTTTACTTTTTTCCAGTCTTCTAAAAATCGCTGTATTCCTTCATCTGTTTTTGGATGCTTGAACAGTTTTTCCAATACATTAAACGGCAACGTTACTATATCCGCTCCAATCAATGCAGACTGATAAACATGGATCGGATGCCTTACGCTTGCTACTATAATCTCTGTCTCGATATGATAATTATCAAATATCGTTCGAATATCTTCAACCACTTGCATGCCATCTTCTCCAATATCGTCAAGTCTGCCAACAAATGGAGATACATAACTAGCTCCTGCCTTTGCTGCTAACAGTGCCTGTATGGGCGTAAATATCAGCGTCGCATTGGTTTTGATTCCCAAGCCTGCCAATATTTTTATCGCTTTCACTCCTTCTGCAGTGATCGGAACCTTGATTACCACGTTTTTTCCGAGCTTGGCCAACTTTTTTGCCTCTTCTACCATCTTCTCAGATTCTAGCGATATCACTTCCAGGCTTACGGGCCCGTTGACCATGCCCAGAATCTTTTTTACTAGCTCATTAAAGCTAAGCTTATCTGCTTCTTTAGCCGCTAAAGATGGATTTGTAGTTACTCCATCTATAATGCCCCATTCTACGCCAGTCTCTATCTCTTTCAAATTCGCAGTATCCAAAAATATTTTCATTTTTTCAGCTCCATTATTCTTTGTATTTTATCTATTATGCCCTCTTCACTTAATTTATATTTTTTCATCAGGTCCCAGCTCTTTCCAGACTCTGCAAACTGATCGTTCATTCCCAGCCTCAATACCGTGGCAGGATACTCTTCAGCCACCACTTCAGCTACACGGGACCCTAATCCATTAAAGATGTTGTGCTCTTCAGCAGTAACTATTCTGCCAGTCTCTTTTGCAGCCTTGATGATAAGTTCTCTATCGATGGGCTTAATCGTAGGCATGTTGATCACTCTCACATCTATGCCTTTGTCTTTCATAATCTGCGCTGCATTAATGGCACTGTTTAACAATATTCCGGTAGAAATTACAGTAATGTCTGATCCATCTTTTATCACATACCCTTTTCCAAGCTCAAAATCGTAATTTTCAGTTAATTCAGGCACCTTTTCTCTACTTAACCTCACATAAAAAGGCCCGTAAATGTCTGCAATCTGCTCTATTACACGCTTGGTTTCCGATGCGTCTGCAGGAGCGATTACACGCATGTTTGGCAGACTGGTCATCAGCCCGATATCTTCGATCATCTGGTGTGATGCTCCATCTTCGCCGACAGTTATGCCTGCATGCGTAGCAACTATCTTGACGTTAAGATTGGGATAACAGATACTCTGCCTCACAAAATCGTACGCTCTGCCTGCAGCAAACACTGCGAAAGTGCTCGCAAAAACAATGTTTCCAGATGCAGCCAGCCCTGAGGCAATGCCCATCATGTTCTGTTCCTGTATTCCTACATTGAAAAAGCGGTCTGGAAACTTCTTGCCAAATTTAGTGGTCTGTGTAGAGCTTGACAGATCTGCATCCAGCACTACGAGCCTCTTATATTTTTCACCCAGCTCTGCCAGAGTCTCTCCATAAACTACCCTCTGTGAATTATAATTCATATTTATTACGCTCCATTTCCAGCTCTTCCATAGCTTTTTTGAACTCTTGCTCATTTTCAGGTGGCTTGCCATGATATGCATGCGTATTTTCCATATACGATACACCTTTGCCTTTAATTGTATGTGCCACTATCATTGTAGGTTTATTTGCTTCATTTCTTGCCTGTTTTATCGCCTCTATGATCTGTGCTATATCATGTCCGTCAATGGTAAGCACATTCCAGTCAAAAGCTCTCCATTTTTGTTCTAAATCGCCTAACCTTAATATATTTTCAGTGCTACCATCAAGCTGATACATATTTCTATCCAGAAACACTATCAAATTCGATAGCTTTTTTGATGCGGCAAATAATGCGGCTTCCCATATGCTTCCTTCATCACACTCTCCGTCCCCGATCATGGCAAATACCCTGTAACTTTTATTGTATATTCTTGCATTTAAAGCCATTCCGATTGCAGAGCTCAATCCTTGCCCTAGAGAGCCTGTAGACATATCCACGCCCGGTACGTGCATTGAAGGATGTCCCTGCAACATAGATCCTATCTGCCTGAATTTTAAAAGTTCTTGTATATCAAAATAGCCGCGCATGGCTAACGCGGAATAGAGTGCCGGAGTTGCATGTCCTTTGCTCAATACAAACCGATCTCTATCTTCCCACTGAGGGTTCTGAGGATCTATGTTCATTTCCTTGAAATACAGAACTGTGATTATATCTGCTGCAGACAGCGATCCGCCAGGATGTCCTGATTTTGCATTATATACCATCTTTATAATACTCTGCCTGATCTCATTGGCTTTTAATTTCAGTCTTATAATTTCATCCATTATCTCTACCTTTCTTCAATATTCTTCAAACTCTTTTTTACTAAAGTAAAGAATATCTGTCTTCTTATAACTCATCTTTAAAAATAAATTTTGTGATTTATTATTTTCTTTTTCAATAAGTGCCGCATATAGTTTTATGCCTTTGCTTTTAAATATCTGCTCTGCCATAGCTATCAATTTTTTTGCTATACCTTTTCTCTGATAGTCTGGATCTACAGCCAATCTATTGATCCATCCTTTTCTTCCATCATCTGTAATAAACGTTACAGCCACCAATTTTTCGTTATCTAAAACGCCCAGGATCATGTCTGGATGCTTGTCTAATTGCTTTTTTATGTTTTCCTGAGAATCTCTGCCGTTCGGTTTAAAATCCAGTCCTGCTCTTTTCCACAGTTCTGTGATCTGAGAATAGTAGCTTTCATCTAAAAACTTAAAATCCATGAGCCTTGTAATATTATGAAAAATTTAAAATTTTCGTAATGTTAATTGCAACAAAAAACCTAATATTGCAGATCTCATTTTCAATTAATATGGGTATCGTAGACATCACAGAAAAAAACTTTTCGATCGAAACGTTGATGAAGAGCTTGAAAGATGACAAAACCGGTGCAATAGTGACTTTTACCGGCATTGTGCGAAAAATTGACGATAACAAAAATATTCAGCGTTTAGATTATGAATGTTACAGAGAGATGGCGATAATAGAGATGAACAAGATTGTAGACCGTGCCAAAAACAAATTTGATATACTGGACGTATCAGTGGTTCATAGAATTGGATCTCTATCACCACAGGAGAACGTGGTAGGAATTGTTGTTACTGCCTCACATCGAGAAGATGCTTTCAAAGCTTGCAGTTTCATTATTGACGAGATTAAAAAGAGCGTTCCAATCTGGAAAAAAGAAATTCTATAGATAACTTTTAATATTTGATATTACTTCATTTGACGATTTGTTTAATGGCTAATGAGATAATATATATTAATAAACCTACGAGCAAAGAAGAGTTACTCTCTTTATTTGATCCGATAGTAAGAGATTGGTTCAACTCAAAATACAGCACGCTTACAGAGCCGCAGGCATATGCAGTCAAGTACATACACAGTGGCAAAAATGTTTTGATCTCTGCGCCTACAGGTTCGGGAAAGACGCTTACTGGATTTTTGACTATAATCAATGAATTATTTTTGCTTGCAAAACAAGAAAAGCTGGAAGATCAGGTGTACTGTGTTTATATTTCACCGCTTAAAGCACTTGCTAACGATATTCACAGAAACTTAGAAGTGCCGTTAAATGAGATCTATGAGCTTGGCAAAAAAGAGAATATAAATCTTCCAAAAATCACGGTAGGGGTCAGATCTGGAGATACTCCGACCAGCGTGCGCCAGAAAATGTTAAAAAAGCCGCCAAACATATTCATCACCACTCCCGAATCTCTGGGAATGGTACTTTCATCAATAAAATTCAGAGAGAAATTCAAAAATGTGAGATATGTGATCGTTGATGAAATACATGAGCTTTCATCTTCTAAGAGGGGTGTGATGCTATCACTGAACCTCGAGCGACTTGCAGAATATGCAGGAGAATTTGTGAGGATCGGGTTATCTGCCACGCAGTCTCCGATTGAAGAGATGGCAAAGTACCTGGTTGGATACAGAGACGGACAGTTGAGAAAAGTGTATATTTCAGAAGTCGAGACCAGAAAATCATTAGATTTAAAAGTTATTACGCCAGTTCCTGACCTGAATGCAGTTCCTTATGAAATAGCAAACGAGAAGATGTACGATATTCTTGAGGACATAATCAACACTCACAAAACCACCTTGATTTTCACAAATACCAGAAGTGGCAGTGAGCATGTTGCCATAAAATTAAAACAGCGGGGCATAGATTCGTTAGAAGTACATCATTCATCGCTGGGAAAGATCACCAGAATAAATGTAGAAGAGTCATTAAAGCAGGGAAAATTAAAATGTGTGATCACCTCTACATCGTTAGAGCTCGGAATTGATATTGGCTACATAGACATAGTAGTTCAGATAGGATCTCCAAAGAGCATTTCTAAAGGATTGCAGAGAGTTGGAAGAAGCGGCCACGCATATGGATCGGTAGCGAAAGGGAGATTTGTGGTGTTTGATAATGATGATCTGATAGAATGTGCAGTGCTTGTAAAACAAGCTTATGAAAACAAACTGGACCGGATATTCACGCCTAAAAATTCTCTGGATGTGCTGTCGCAGGTAATAGTGGGCATGAGCCTTGAAAACGTATGGGATCTGGACAACGCTTATAAGCTTATAAAAAGGTCATATTGTTATAGTGATCTGGATCGAAAAGAGTTCATGAATGTAATAAATTATCTGTCTGGAAAAACATATGGTGAGCCTTTTTACTCTAAAATATGGTATGATGAAGAGCAGAACAAGTTTGGAAAGAAAAGAAGTACGAGAATGATCTATTTTATGAACATGGGAACCATTCCAGAAGAGGCAGATTATACGGTGTTGGATGAACGAAACGTACCATTGGGCATGTTAAGTGAAAAGTTTGTTGAGCGCTTGAAAAGCGGGGATATTTTTGTACTGGGCGCCAAATCGTATGAATTTCAGAAAACCAGAGGCTCGAAAGTGTATGTCAAAAATGCAGCAGGGAAGAAGCCCACAGTGCCGTCTTGGAGTGGAGAGATGTTGCCCAGAAGCTATGATCTGAGCATTGAAGTAGGCAAGTTCAGAGGCGAGATTGCACAGATGCTGAAAAATGGTGAAAATCCAGTGCAGTATCTGATCGATACTGCGCATGTAGATGAGTATGGTGCCAAAAGCATAATAACTTACATTAAAGAGCAGATGCTTGAAACTGTGCCTACTGATAAAAAACTGTTGATTGAAGGGTACATAGATAACTCCAAAAAATCAAACATAATATTTCACTATCCTTTTGGCAGAAGAGTAAACGATGCACTTTCAAGGGCCTATGCTTATGCAATATCTGGAAAATACAGCACTAATGTCAGATTATCCATTACTGACGATGCTTTTATGATTACTACAAGCAAGAAAATAGATCTTGACGATATACCAATGCTTTTAAAATCCCAGTATCTGGACGAGATACTAAAATCTGCCTTAAACAGTACCGAACTTTACAAACAAAGGTTTCGTCACTGTGCAGCAAGGTCGTTCATGGTGCTAAGAAGATACAAATCTGCCAGCATATCGGTGGCACGACAGCAACTTAGAAGTGATAAAATACTGGACATTTTGAGAGAGATTAAAGATTTTCCGATTGTGGATGAAACATATAATGAGATTTTTAATATAGCGATGGATCTGCCACATGCAAAAGAGGTTTTAGAGCGTATAGAATCTGGAAAGATCAGTATTGTATTAAAACCCTATTCTGAGACTCCAAGCATATTTTCAAACAGCATAATTTTAGCAAGCATTTCAGACATAGTTTTAATGGAAGATCGCAACGCGCTGTTAAAAGAGATACACATGAAAGTTTTAGAGAGGGTACTGCCAAAAGAGCAGTTGTATGCAACCTTTGATCCTGTGCAGGTTACTAATTATTTCAACTCAAAATTCAAACCCATAGAAACTGAAGAAGATATACTATCTTTTTTAAAGCTGGTAGGTGCAAGTGAGCTGTTTTTGCAGAGAGGCACAAACATTTATTCTCACAGCACTTTAAAATATGAGACTTTAAGGAACATGGCCATAGATCTGTTGAAAAAAGAGAAAGTTACTACCATTTACACCACTCAGATTACATGGACCATTAAGGAGTATCTGCCCTATTATTTAGCACTGTATCAACAAGACTCTAAGTCAGAGTATGCAGATATGTTGAGAGTGCTTGATCACAAAAAATCAAAAGATGCGATCAAAGAGCTGAACATGAGAAAAGACCTTTTTTTCGACCAGTTAAAAGACATGGAACGCTCTAATTTAATTTACAGATTAGGCATGGACGAGGGGGATATCATGTGGGGAGTCAGGTCTGAGAAAAAAGCAGATTATCAGGAATCTTTAAGGTTTTTAGTTACCAAGCTATTAGGTTCTTATGGTCCGCTCACAAAAGATGAATTATTGTTCAAGATCGGGTTTACGCCAGATCGGTTTGATGCTTTGCTAGAGCAGCTTTTGAAGGAAAATTACATAAAGTACGGCAGGTTTCTGGCAGGCTATGAAAATCAATATATGCTTGCTGAAGACTATGAAAATATAAAAAATATAAAAAACCTGGATTTTGAAACTATAAAAAGATACAGGTTTTACAAGCTAACAAAAAAAGTAGATAACATACTGGATTATTTTGATAAGTACCTGTTTGCATATAGCTCATACGCTGTGTTTTTAAGGGTTGACAGTCTTGAAGATTGGAAGATGTTAAGGATAAATAACAGGATCGTGTATGCAAAGTTTTTGAAAAATAGGCTTTGTTACACCACCATCGATCTTGCAGCTTTGTTCAATTACAAGGCATATAATGTTAACAGCATAGAAGCAAAGATTTTGCAGGCTATTAATTCATTAGACAATGCCAATGTTCAGACCATATCTAGGTATTTAAATGAGGATTCTGCAATCGTGAGAAAAGTGTTAAATGTACTAGATGAAAATTTGAAGATTGGCAGGAAATTTGAAGAGTTTGAAGAAAACAATAAAGCTTTGAATTGTGTGAGTTTAGACATTGGAGAATATGGCACTAAATCGGATCTAATTTATAACATTATAACCAGGCTTGGGCCATTGAACGTGTATGATCTTGAGAACATAACCGGGCTGGAAAAGTATGAGTTACAGCAAGTTTTAGATGCTCTAACAGTTGAAAACTTGGAGCTGGATAAAGTAAAATATTATTATTCAAAAGGAGAGAACATTTTGGATAAAAGTGTTTCTGAAACTGTATTGATGGATATCCATGACCCATATTTGCTACCATATTACAGTGAGATTTTTTCAGACTATGGCTATGATTTTAACTACTTTATGGTAAATGATGGAAAGATTATAGCTGCATTAAAAATTAATGATCGAAGCTCATATTCCGAGATTGAAGATATAATAGTATCTGAAAAGAGGCAGTTTAATGAATCTTTAAAAACGCTGGATAAGTATCTAAAATTCAAGAATCAGGATCTTCTGATTCTGAGAAAACAGATAGACCCGGATAATATGGATTCTTTATTGACTTTCGGGTTTAAAAAATTGAATGATGTTTATTATTATGGTAACGTATATGAAAAAAAGTTTGAATTTAAAGATCTGTACTCTTATATTTTTTATAAGCAGGGATTAGGTGGATATAAAAGATCTGTAAATGAGATTGAAGCAATGAATCTGGGAATAAGGTCAGACCTGGAAAGTATAGCAAGGTGCAATACTGTAAGCACAGGTGAAAAATATTTGAAAAACAGGATTTTTTATTTGGGTTACACCATCCCCGACACGATAGCTTATTGCAGCATCGAGACGCTAGAGCTTTTGAAAAATGTAAAAGCTGGAAAACTAACAAAACAGAAATCTGTAGTGTTAAACTTGATTAAAAGAAACCCATACTACACAGAATCAAATTTACTTGAAGAATCTCCGTTAGGAGCACAAGTTACAAAAGACATATTAGAAGAGCTTTTTAAAGAAAACTATATTGCAAAAAGTGATAAAGATACGTATATAGTGATCGAAAAAGACCGAGATTCTTATTTCTCTCAATATTTGCTTGTCAAAAAGCTGTTTGAGGCATTTGGAGCATTAAACGTTCAGAAAATCAATGCTCTTGTTGAAAGACTGGTCAGCACCAGCTTGATCTTTGAATTTTTAAAAACGCTTGAACGTGAGGGTCTGATAATAAAAATATTTGTAGATGATGAACTTTACTGGGTCTTAAAAGAGGATTTTAAGTTAATTGGATCCATTGATATCAAAGGATTTTTTATTCTGTCTCCACAGGATATTTTGTACAGGCTTTTATCTGAAAAATTAAAGCAGAAAAAAATAAAAAATGCGTATTTAATATTTGATAACGGCACTCTTGCAGGATACTTTAAAGCCTCTAAAAAGAAGAATGAGATCAAGATTCTCAGCTTTGATGCTGCTGTAAAATACAGAAACATAGTTAAAAACGTAATTAACAAAATAGGATTGAGGATGACCTAGTGTTTTTAAAAAACTCTCTATTAAAATATTGGCTTTGTAATATCTTCGTTGCTACACAAAGATATAACTGTGTTTTTACCTTCACCTTAAAATTGAACATGACTACGGTACCGTAATCTATCCCTGATCAAAGAGCAAGTAAAATTTTCAACTAAAATTGGCACTCCCAAATATTGAAAAAAGTTAATAGTAAGTTATTTATAATGTCACTATAAAATTATGAGCTTAATAGACGATCAAATTGCAGAAATTGAGGCAGAGATTCGAAAAACGCAATATAACAAAGCCACAGAATTCCACATTGGGAGATTAAAAGCTAAACTTGCAAAATTGAAGAGAGAGCAGGAAAAGCGTAGAAGTGCCAGAACTGGCGGAGAGGGCTATGCTGTTAAGAAATCTGGCAATGCTACAGTAGCTATGGTAGGATATCCGAGCGTTGGAAAAAGCACAATTTTGAACAAGATCACAAATGCAAAAAGCGAGACTGCAGCCTATGATTTTACAACGCTTACTATAATACCTGGAATAATGGAATATAACGGTGCAAAATTACAGCTTCTGGACATGCCAGGAATAATAATCGGAGCTTCAAAGGGAAAGGGTAGAGGCAGAGAAGTTATCAGTGTTGCGCGAAACTCAGATCTGATTTTGATAGTGGTAGACACAGACCATTATCAAGTTAAACCTATTCTGGATGAACTGTATGAATCCGGAATAAGATTGAACACCAATCCGCCAAATATAGTATTAACAAAAAAAAGCAAAGGTGGCATAGATATCAATTCAACGGTAAAACTCACAAAATTGAGCGCGCCCATGATCGAGATAATATTAAAAGAGTACAGAATCTCAAACGCGAGCATAATATTTAGAGAAGATGCATCAGTAGATCAGCTTATAGATTATCTGAGCGAAAATAGAGTTTATCTGCCAGCTATGGTAGTATTAAATAAAATAGATCTGGTAACTGAGGCCAGGTTAAGAGAGATCATAGCCACCATACCTCGCGATTTAGCTTTTGTAAAAATATCTGCAGAGTCAAATAAAGGGCTGGATGATCTGAAAGAACAGCTTTTTCGGGCACTAAACTTTATAAAGATATATTTGAAGCCGCAAAATAAGCCGCTGGAAACCATGGTTGTTAAGAATGGTACTAATGTAGAAATGCTGTGCAGGGCAATACACAAAGATTTTATTAAAAAATTCAAGTTTGCGCTCGTAACCGGAAAAAGTGTAAAATTTACACAGCAACGTGTTGGTTTAGAGCATGTACTGCAGGACGGAGATCTTGTTTCAATTTTTTTGAACCTGTAAACTGGATTAAGCCTCTTATTTACAGATTTAAACGCTCTAATTTCAACTGCCCCTGATTTCCAGAATCTTGGAAACACTTATATTTAGTAAAGTATTTTAAACCCTTTTAAGTTTTCAGGATTTTCCCATTTTATATCAATTTTGCTTATTCGAGCTCTAGGATGCTCAGTCTGGCATAATTCTAATATTGTATTTATAGTGGGCTCTGTACCCTCAAACACAGCCTCTACTCTTCCATCCTCTAAATTTCTGACCCATCCATTTAAGCTTAATCTTTTGGCTTCATCGCGGACGAACGCTCTGAAGAATATACCCTGTACTAATCCTGAAAAGTAAACATGTGCTCTTTTTATCATCAACTATTATAAAGTGAAAGTGGTCTAAAAATCTTTCTATTTTTAGAACGTGTCAACTTCTATTTGAAACAAGTTTACATACTACTATTCCGTTATTATTTTCTTGCACATTTAAATATCCACAACATATCTTTTCATTATGTAATAAAAAATAGAGTCTGTCAAGTATTCGTTGATAGACAAAGATATAACTGTGCTTTTAGCTTCACCTTAAAAATGAAAATGACGACTGTACCGTAATCTGTTCCTGACATCCAAAAAGTAAGTAAAATTTTAAAAGAAAAGTGACACTCTAAAAAATAGTAAAGTTTTTAATAATGTATGAATAATGATTTATTGAAAAAAGAGGTGTTTAAAAAATGAAAAAGTTTGGAGATGTAATAGTTTCTCCTGAAAAAGAAGGAAAAGAAAAGCATGTGCCAATTATAGACGCACCGAAAAAAGTTAAGGCAGGGCAGTTTTTTACAGTGAATGTGACTGTGGGAAAGGATGTGCCACATCCAAATCTGGTAGAACATCATATCAAATGGATACAGATTTATGCCCAGATAGATGGAAGACCATTCAATCCCGTGCATGTTGCTACTTTTGACCTGGGCCCAACGTTCGCAGACCCCAACGTGACATTTAGAATGAAAATTGACAAAAAAACAACGCTCTATGCGCTTGAATACTGCAATCTCCATGGTGTCTGGGAAAACTCTGTAGAAATTGAAATAGAATAAAAAACTTCTTTTATTTTTTTATTAAGTAAGTTTATTTGTATATACCGTTAAACTATGGTCATCCAGTTCTTAAATTTCTCTATTTTTCCATGAACCGTATCAAAATATAGATTCATTATCTGTTTTGTTATTTCTCCCGCAGTTCCGTTGCCGATCTTTATATTATCTACATTTGTGATAGGCGTGATCTCAGCCGCGGTTCCGCTGAAAAAAGCCTCGTCTGCAGTATAAAGCTCCTCTCTGTGAATATTTCTTGCGGTTACAGGTATGTTCACTGACCTGGCAAGCTGCATTACAGTATCTCTCGTAATGCCCATTAAAATATTCGCATTAGCGTCTGGCGTGAACAGCGATCCATTTTTAACAATAAATATATTTTCTCCAGGTCCTTCAGCCACATACCCGTTATATGACAGTAAAATTGCCTCATCAAATCCTGAATTTTTGGCTTCTATACTCGCTATGATAGAATTGATATAATTGCCGCTAGATTTAGCCTGAACTGGCAAGATATCTGAGTTGATTCTGCGCCATGATGAAACTTTGCATTTAACACCATGGTCTCCCGTGCTCAAATATTTTCCGAACGGAACTGCAGCGATGAATACGCTCACTTTCTTATTGGTGACATTCAGGCCTATTGCGTCACTGCTATAAAATGCAAATGGGCGGATATACGCAGCATTTAATTTATTTGCTTTAATAACAGAGATAATCGCCTCTCTGATCTCATCTTGAGAATAGTGCAGATCCATACTATAAATTTTGGCAGTTTCAAAAAAGCGTTTGACATGTTCATTCAGCCTGAATATCTCTGCGCCCATAGGAGTATCATAAGCTCTGATCCCTTCAAAAATGCCGCTTCCGTACTGCAGTGAATGTGTTAAAATAGGAACTTTAGCAGCGCTGTAATCTATAATCTTACCATCCAGCCAGACCTTCAAATCCAAATTCTCATATACAGATTCTATCATACAAGCACCTCAAAAACTAGTTATTACGGGAAATGCGTTTAATATTAATAAACTTTATTAATCACACTAAAAAAATAAAAAAGGTGTTGTTTCTACAGTTCTGTTAGCTCTTTATTGGCTGTGGTAATAACTTCGCAGCCATCTTGCTTTAATATTACATCATCCTCAATTCTTACTCCGCCAAATCCTGGCTGATACACACCAGGTTCGACAGTTATCACCATATTTTCTTTAGTTTGCAAATCATAGCCAGGTGCAAAACCAGGATGATCATGCGTAGCCAGCCCTATTCCGTGCCCTAGAGAATGTATGAACAGCCCCTTATATTTAGTGCTGTCTATGTAATTTCTTACTGCCCCATCAATATCCTTTCCGAGTCTACCAGCCCTGGCATTTTCAATGCCTATTTTTTGGGCAGTTAGCACAGTTTCGTACATTTCTTTCTGAGCATCATTTGCCCTGCCAAACACATAGGTTCTAGTCATATCAGAGTTATATTTCTGGTACCTTGCACCAAAATCCATCAATACAAAATCTCCTTTTTTCAATTTTACAGCACCTGCGAAATAATGAGGTTCCGCACTGTTTTTGCCGAACGCAATAATTGGCGTGAAAGCATTGTCTGATGCCCCATTCTTGAGCATTGTATAAGTCAATAACGCTGCAATTTCGTATTCTTTAACCCCTTCCTTCAGATCTTTCAGTATAGCTTCCACAGACTCTGATGCTATCTTTGCCGCTTCTCTTAGAATATTGAGCTCTTTTGGCTCTTTGACCATTCTTAATTCCTGTATTGCCTTTGATATGTCCACAAATTCTTTGTCTTTTAAATTCTCCTTAAGTTTATTGAATGCCGAAACGCTGAAATAATCCATATTTATTCCAATTTTACCTGCTTTCTTAGTTAGCTCGCTAATTTTAGCAGTTCGTTCTTTGCTATCTTTATAGACTGATACATTTAAGCCACTTTTCTTAGCGCTGAACTCTTCAAGTCTTGAGGTTAATATTGTGCTTTCATCTGAATCTCCTATCAAGTAAGATTCTTCAAACAAGCCACTGTCAAAAAGTTGTGTTAAGTAAAAAAAGTTCAGTTCTAAAGACGGTTCTCCACCATTGTATATCAATATTTCATCCACACCGGTCTTTTTAACTAACTCCTGTATCTTATTCAATTTTCTCACCGGTAGGCGAAATACATTCTAGCTATTTTATAATTTTGCTTCTAGATGCTTTTTCAGTTCCATCCATACTGTATCCAGATCTCTATTTGAATCTATTACTATAAAGTCCCTGCATTTGGATAGATACATATAGAACTCCTGTACTTTATCCAGAGTTTCCAAGTTTTCAAAGTACTCTTTAACTGTTCTTTTTGAAACCCTGTTAGTCCCGAGTTTAGGATCTACTATAAACAAAAATGTCAGGTCTGGATCTAAACGGAACGGATCGTAAATATGATCTAAATACTCATATGCTTTTTTCTTACTTTTAAATAAAGGCTCTAAAAGGCTGCCTTGATACGCAAATGTAGAATCTACGTATCTATCTATTATCACAATCTCATTTTTCTGCAAATGCTCTCTGATCTTTTTAATATGTTCAACCCTATCTGCCATAAAAAGTAGTGCTTGTGTAAAAGGATCTAATTTTTTCTCGATTAAATTTTTAACATTGACCAGAGAATCTGTGGGCTCATATGTAAAATACACTTTTTTTCCAGAGCTTTCAAGATATTTTTTAGTATATTTTGCAAACGTAGTCTTTCCGGTACCATCAATTCCTTCAAATGAAATGAACATGATTATAAGAGAAGAGATACCATAACATTAATTTTATTGTTTTACATACTGTTTTATTAATGATCAACAAAAGAAATGATTTTGAAGTTGGCGATTATATTGAAATATTGACTGACAAAGGTATTTTCAGAGGATTTGTAATGCCTAACAACATATTCAGTTCTCCAGATATCATTATTTTGAAACTTGACAATGGCTATAACATTGGGGTCAGATTTTCAGCGTTAGAAAATATTAAAGTATTAGAAAAAAGTGAAAAGAAAGAAAAAAAAGAATCTACGAAAAAGGTACATTTTAAAGATAACTATATTTCCATACTGGGTACCGGAGGCACAATTGCCAGTTATATCGATTATAAAACTGGGGCAGTTCATCCAGCTGAAACTCAGGAAGAACTGTTGATCTCAGTGCCTGAACTGTCCGGAAAACATCGCATCAATTCGCGCATTATATTTTCAATACTCAGTGAAGACATGAAAATTCCGTACTGGCAGACTCTGGCAAAAGAGATTGTTTCAGAGCTGAATAATGGTGCTAAAGGAGTCATCATACCTCACGGAACGGATACTATGGCCTATACTGCTGCCGCGCTCGCATTTATGATCCCCGATTTATCTGGTCCTGTCTCGTTGGTTGGCGCACAGAGATCTTCAGACCGTCCAAGCAGTGATGCTTATCAGAATCTGTTAAGTGCAGCAGCATTGATGGACACTAATTTAGGAGAGGTAGCAGTAACCATGCATGAATCACCATCTGATGATTACAGTGTGGTGCATAGAGGCGTACGAGTTAGAAAAATGCACACATCTAGGAGAGATGCATTTAAGAGTGTAAACGGGCATCCAATTGCGAGGATCAAAGGGGATAATGTTGAATTTTTAAAAGAATATAAAATGAAAGTGGACAGGAATATAGAAGTGTATGATAAGATGGATGATAAGGTCACGATACTATACTATTATCCAGGATTTGATATAGAGCATTTGAAGATCGTAGGTGAGCACGTAGACGGAATAATATTTATGGGAACTGGGCTTGGTCATGTGGGCACCTATCTGATCGAAGAGATAAAAGAGCTCACAGACTCTGGAAAGCTTATAGGTATGACCTCTCAATGTCTTGCAGGATCTGTAAACATGAATGTTTACTCATCAGGTAGAGAATTAATTAAAGCAGGCGTGATACCGTTAGGAGATACATTACCGGAAACTGCGTTTGTGAAAATGATGTGGCTTTTAGGAAATTATACAAAAGAAGAAGCGAGACAGCTAATGACTAAAAACTTGAGGTTTGAGATGTCTGAAAAAAGAGTTTTATGGTGATTTAGAATGGTTAAGATAGGGTTAGAAATACATCAGCAATTAAATACGAAAAAACTGTTTTGCGATTGTGAAAGCTATTTGTCAGAAACTGTTTTAGGAACCATTAAGAGGGAGCTAAGAGCAGCACTGGGAGAGTCAGGCAATGTAGATATAGCAGCATTAGAGGAGGCTAAGCGAAAAAGAGCGTTTACTTATGAACTTACTGAAAACTCATGCTTGGTAGAAGCGGATGAAGAGCCGCCTCATAAAGTAAACAGTGATGCGCTGGATACTGCATTAATGGTATCTATACTATTAAATTGCGTGATCATAGACGAGATCCAGTTTATGAGAAAGATTGTAATAGATGGCTCGAACACGAGCGGGTTTCAGAGAACTGCGCTGATAGGCAAAGATGGATACATAATGGTCAATGGCTCAAAAATATCCATTAGTTCAGTCTGTCTGGAAGAAGAGTCTGCAAGGAAGATCAGTGAAAAAGAGGGCAATGTCATATATCGCTTAGACCGATTAGGGATACCGCTAATCGAGATCTCTACCGATCCTGATATGACAAACGGATTGCAAGTAAAGGAAGTTGCCCAGAAAATCGGAAACATATTGAGGTCCATAAGCACTGTGAAAAGAGGGTTAGGAACAATAAGGCAGGATATTAACATTTCCACGGACGGATCGCGTGTTGAAGTGAAAGGAGTGTCGCAGTTAAAGCTTATTCAGAAGATTGTAGAAAACGAGATTAAAAGACAGCAAAATCTATCATTGTTGAAAAGTGAATTAATAGCTAGAAATTTCAGTAAATTTGAATTGAATATACTGAATGTCTCAGATATTTTCAAGAACACAGAATCGAAGATCATAAAAGATTCTCTTAAAACCGGTGCCAAGGTTATGGGGTTCAGGGTTCCATTTTTTGCAAGGCTGTTAAAATCCGAAAAGTTCAGGTTTGGCAAAGAGCTTGCTGAACATGTAAAAGTGTTTGGCATAAAAGGCATATTTCATTCTGACGAATTGCCAGCTTACGGAATAACAGAAACCGAAGTTGATGCTCTGAAAAAGGTTTTTGCGCTTGGTCCTGATGATTCGTTCATACTGATCTGTGAGAAAGAAGATCGTGCAAAACTGGCATTAACCGAAATTTACGAGCGCATAAACAGGGCTATAGAAGGTGTGGTGGGAGAGACGCGGGGTCCGAAAGATGATGGTACCACAGAGTATTTGAGGCCTCTGCCAGGAAAAGAGAGAATGTACCCAGAGACTGACGTGCCACCGATACCGGTATTACCAGAAAAAATAGAGTATATCAAAAATAATTTGCCAGAGCAATATGATGAAAAAGTGTCCCGTTTTTTGAATACCTATAAGATATCAAAACAGGAGGCTGAGCAGATAATCAACAATGGGCAAGATGAGCTTTTTTGCAGTCTGGCAAGTGTTTATGATCAGTATTCTATAATTTCCAGAACGCTTTTAAGCACGCTTTCAGAACTGGAAAATGAGGGTTTGCCTGTTGAGTCTATCAGTGATGCAGACCTGATCTCTATTTTCAAGGCTCTGGCTGATAAAAAATTTGCCAAAGAGGCGATACCGGATATACTGAGATCAAAGGTAACAGAAAAAAAGAACATAAAAGAGATACTGGAACAGTTAGAAAATAACATGTACAGTGAAGATAAGGTTCGAGAAACCATAGATGGCATCTTACATAAAAACAGGGCTATAATAAAAGAAAAAGGAGAAAATGCATTTTCAACTATAATGGGTATTGTCATGAGCGAGATGAAAGGCAAATATGATGGCAAGAAAGTCAGCTTGATTTTAAAAGAGGAGCTATCTAAGTTTGCGAGACAGATAATTTAAAATAGATTAAATTGAATATTAGCCTCATGGAAAAATACATACCTGATACGTCAGTAATAATTAACGGCAGATTTTATGAATTTATAAAAGATAAGAGTGATGTTATGCTCATTATACCCGAGGCTGTAATTTCCGAGATAGAAGCACAGGCAAATCGGGGTTTAATGATTGGATTTACAGCCATATCTGAACTTGAGAAAATCATAAAATTTGCAAAAGATAGCAACATAGAAATTTCATTTTATGGTAAAAGACCTGAAAAATGGCAGATTGAAAAAGCTAAGTCTGGAGAAATTGATAACATTATCAGAACCATAGCGTTAGATACAGAAGGCACTTTGATAACCTCCGATTTTATACAGTACAGTATTGCGAAACTGAGAGGGGTCAAGGCCATATTTTTTGAAGTTGAGAAAACTATCACTTCAAAGATCGAGGATTTTTTTGATTCTGGCACTATGAGCGTTCATTTAAAAACAGGTACCATACCTATCGCAAAAAAAGGAAGACCTGGAAACACCGAGCTTGTTAAGCTTAGAACAGTGCCGATTTCAGAACAGGAGTTAAATGACATTGCGAGAGACATAATAGAGAGAGCCAGAACTGACAAATTTTCACTTATAGATCTGGATTTAAAAGGTGCTACTGTGATACAGTTAAGAGAGTATAGAATTGTAATTACCAGGCCACCATTTTCAGAAGTTTCAGAGATCACGGCTGTCAGGCCAACAGTAAAGTTAATGATTGAAGATTACAATATTGATGACAAACTGTTTTCGAGACTCAAAAAACGCGCTGAAGGCATACTGGTCTCAGGTGCACCAGGTGCTGGCAAATCCACATTTGTCCAGGCTCTGGCTGAAATGTATCTTTTTGAAAACAAGGTTGTGAAAACAATGGAAAAGCCGAGAGATCTATTGTTATCTAACGAGATCACAAGATATACTGCACTGGAAGGGGATATGGAGAAAACAGGAGATATATTATTGTTAGTAAGGCCTGACTATACGATATTTGACGAGATGAGAACCTCTTATGACTTCAAGATCTATGCAGATCTCAGAATGGCGGGGGTGGGCATGGTCGGTGTTGCGCATGCGAGCAGAGCCATAGATGCTGTGCAGAGACTGATTGGCAGGGTTGAACTGGGTGTAATACCGCAGTTAGTAGACACGATAATACACATTGAAAATGGCAAAATCGGGAAAGTATATATTATTGAATATAAAGTAAAAGTTCCAACCGGTATGCTGGAGCAGGATCTGGCAAGACCCGTGATTGATGTTTTAGATTTTTATACTGATAAACTAGAGTATGAGATATACACATATGGAGAGCAGATTGTGGTAGTTCCTGTAGAAGAAAGAAAAACCAAGGTTTTATCGTTAGCAGAAAAAGAGCTGGAGAGACAGTTAAAAACTGTAATTCCAGACGAGAAATTTAAGGTAGAGATAGTTGGAGAGTCGCAGATAAAATTGTATGTAAGGGAAGATTATATACCTGCAATAATAGGAAAGAATGGAAAAAACGTTAATTATCTGGAGAATCTGCTCGGGGTGCACATTGATGTAAAGGGCATGAAGGTAGAGGGTAAAAAGTGCAAATTATTGGTTCAAAAAAAGAAAAATCACATATATCTTTATGCTGGCGAAGACTTTAAAGATCTTTCAGGTCAGATTTTCGCAGAGGATGAATATTTATTTACTGCCAAATGTTCAAAAGAGGGAACTATCAAAGTGCGTGAAAACACAGACAATGCGAACCTGATAATCACTAAGTTAAAAGATGGAAAAGAGCTGTACTTTGAAACAATCTAAATTTCTGAAAATTTTTCAAAATATTTATCTTCAATTTCATACTGCCTTGTTTTAACAGTGCTTTCTATCAATATAAGTTTTGCCAGGTCGTCAGGATAGCCGTTTGCATAAACAATCTCTTTTATTCCTGCATTGATAATCATTTTTGCGCACACTACGCAAGGATGATTGGTTACATAAATAATCGAATCTTTTACGCTTACTCCGTAAACTGCAGCCTGTATAATGGCATTTTGTTCTGCATGAAGACCTCTGCAAAGTTCGTGTCTTTCCCCAGAGTTCACGTTCAGTTCTTCTCTTATGCAGCCAGTAAGATCACAATGTGCAAGGCCAGAAGGAGGGCCATTGTATCCTGAAGAAAGCAATCTTTTATCTTTGACTATTACTGCTCCCACTTTTCTTCTGGTACATGTAGATCTGCTTCCTACCAAGTATGCCATTCGCATAAAGTATTCGTCCCAGCTAGGTCTGTTTATCACGATTTTTGATATATGTAGTTCTTATATATTATCTCTTCTATCATCCCTGACCGATCCATGATAGCACATTTACGATCGTTGCTGCTCCGAATATTATGATTGTAGCAATAACCATTACTGGCAGATCTCTTTTAAACTTTAACAGCCCTTCTTTATCATCTTTATGCAGGATTAAAAATAATGCCTCATAGATCCATACCACTCCTATGATAGATCCTGCAATAATATTTACAGTATAGGTAAATCTTCCAAGCATGTTTGTTAGTGCTTGTGTTGCATTTGTCGCCAGTATAGGCACATGGGTATTTACAGCAAATCCCATTGCACTGCCAGTTCCATAAAATAAAGTGCTTATAAACAATATCGCAAATATACCTAAAAGAACTTTTTTGTTCATTTATTTTCCCCTCGAATAGTGAGAGGATACATATTTTAATATTATTTAAAAATTGCGCTATCTAACAAAAAGTATATCTGGCTATGAAAAAGATTTTAAATATAAAGTTTATATTCCTTTTTAATATAGGTGTAACAATATGGAATTTATCGAAGATGCAAAAATCAGGAAAGTCATAGATTCTCGCGGTAACCCGACGGTAGAGGTAGATATCATAACTACTAATGGAGGATTTGGCAGGGCTATTGCTCCCAGTGGCGCGAGCAAAGGAGCATTTGAAGTAAAAGATTATCCTATTAAAGGGATAGATGAGGGCATTACAATATTCAAAGAAAAACTTGTTTCAGAACTGGTAGGAATGGACACTTTAAATCAGAGAAAATTGGATTTATTATTGCATGAGCTTGATGGCACTACCAACTTTTCAAACATTGGTGGAAATGTTGCCGTTGCAACGTCTCTAGCAAATGCAAAAGCTGCAGCGAACAGTCTGAACCTGCCATTATACAAATATTTAGGAGGAATGAATGCAGATTATTTACCAACTCCAGTCAGCAATATTATTGGTGGGGGAAAACATGCCATTGGCGGAACTGTAATGCAGGAATTTTTATCCATTGCATTTGGCAAGACTTTCAACGAATCGATATTTGCAAACATACAGGTTCACAAGAACGTTGGAAATCTACTGAAATCCAAGTTTCCAAACATTCCTCTGGGATTAGGAGATGAAAAAGCTTGGGTTGCAGCAATGGATGATCTGGATGCATTGGAACTTTTGAGCCAGGCAACTAAAGAAGTTTCAAGAGAATATGGAATAGACATATTTGCAGGCATAGATTTAGCAGCATCAGAGTTTTATAAAAATGGTAAGTATGTGTATAAAGATAAGATTTTGAGTGCAGAAGAGCAGATTGAATTTGTAGCAAAACTTGTAGAAGATTATAATGTATATTATGTAGAAGATCCCCTAGACGAAAATGATTTTGATGGCTTTGCAAAATTAACTGAAAAGATAGGAGATACAGCTCTTATCGTTGGAGATGATTTATTCGTAACTAACAAAGAGAGGCTCAGCAAAGGAATAGAGTTGGGTGCTGCAAATGCAGTGTTAATCAAGCCAAATCAGATTGGTACGCTTACAGACATGATGGATACTGTGAAGTTGGCAAAAGAAAACAATTATACTGCAGTGATATCACACCGCAGTGGAGAAACTGAAGATAGCACGATCTCTCATCTGGCAGTAGGCCTGAACATAGAATATATAAAAGCAGGAACTATTGGCGGGGAGAGAACTGCAAAGTATAATGAACTGATAAGGATAGATGAAGATTTGGAGGAATGAATAAACTATGAGTGAAAATTTATTGATACCGGAAGAGCAATATTTAACAGCTGGAGTGCATATAGGAACGCAGATAAAGTCAAAGGATATGGTCCCGTTCATATTTCGTATAAGAAATGATGGATTATATATTTTGAACATAGCTAAGACGAATGAGAGAATTGCGATAGCGGGTAAATTTCTGGCAAAGTTTGAGCCGTCGGAAATTCTGATTCTCGCACAGAGACAGTATGCTCAGAAACCTGCATCTTTGATGGCAGAAACCATTGGCGCAAAATCAATTTCAGGCAGATTTATACCCGGAACGCTGACCAATCCTAGCTTAGCAGGCTATATTGAGCCGCAGGTAATATTTTTAAATGACCCTATCGCAGATAGCCAGGCTTTGAAAGAGGCACTGCAAGTAGGTGTTCCAATTATTGCACTTTGCGACGCAAATAATCAGATCTCGTTTATAGATCTTGTGATACCTACAAATAACAAAGGCAGAAAAGCGTTAGCGCTCGTATACTGGTTGCTTACCCGAGAAATTCTAAAAAACAGAGGCGATTTAAAATCGTACGAAGATTATAGCCTGAAAGTGGAGGACTTTGAGGCACCTATATGAGAAATTCTGCTGTAGCAGGGCAGTTCTATCCAGAGGATAAAGAAGATCTAAAAAATTTGATCAGAGAAGTTTTTTTGCACAATATAGGCCCTGGAAAAATTGCATCTCTAGCAGTTTCAGGGCCAAGAAATATTATAGGCGGCATAGTGCCTCATGCAGGATATATTTATTCAGGGCCTGTGGCTGCTCATTTTTATAATGCTTTAGCAGAGGATGGTTTTCCAGAGTCTTTTATTATAATAGGGCCAAATCATTATGGTATAGGGCCAGGTGTAGCAATAACCACACAAGATTTCAAAACGCCGCTGGGTATAGTCAAAAATGACCCAGAGCTTTCAAGGATGATATATAGGGATTTTGTAGATTCAGATGTCAATGCTCATTTATACGAGCATTCAATAGAGGTACAGTTACCTTATTTACAATTTTTTAAAACAAATATAAAATTCGTTCCTATTTTAATGTTAGATCAAAGTTATGAAACCGCTGTAAAATTAGGAGAAATTATAAAAAATGCAATAAATGGAAAGGATGTTGTGGTAATAGCGTCGTCCGATTTTTCGCATTATGTACCAAAAGAGATAGCCTATAAAAATGATCATTTGCTCATAGAAAAAATTATAAAGATGGATCTCTCTAACTTTTACAGTACACTGTTAAAATATGATATATCTGCATGTGGATATGGCCCGATGATGGCCATGCTGTACGCATTAAAAGGCAAGCCAAGTCTTTTAAAATATGCGACCAGTGGCGATGTATCGAGAATGGACAAAGTGGTCGGATATACTGCAATTAAAGTAGATAGAAGGTGATTTTATGGCACAAAAAAAAGAGAATTTAGAAAAGAAATTGAGTTTGAACAGAGAAAATGGTTGGAACAGGGTCTCGGAAAAAGAGAAAAAAGAGATTCACGAGTTTGCAAAAGAGTACCGGCAATTTTTAAATACTGTAAAAACAGAGCGTGAAGCGGTCAGCTACTTTGTAGATAGAGCAGAAAAGATAGGTTTTAAAGACCTGCACACAGTAAAATCTATTGAACCTGGCTCTAGATTATACATAACCAAAAATCATAAAGTAGCAGCATTTATCGTGATTGGAAAAAAACCGTTGTTAGAAGGTATCAGATACATAGTATCACACATTGATTCACCAAGGCTGGATTTAAAACCCAATCCATTGATCGAGGATTCTGATTCATCAACGGCGCTTTTAAAGACTCATTACTATGGTGGCATAAAAAAGTATCAGTGGGTCAGCAGGCCTCTGGCCATTCATGGAACGGTAGTTACTAAAGAAGGAAAAAAGATAGACCTAAAAATCGGAGAATCTGAAGAAGATCCAGTATTTGTGATACCTGACATAGAACCTCATTTAGCGCGAAAAGTACAGGGTGAAAAAAAGCTATTTGAGGGATTTGAGGGCGAAGACTTACAGATTCTAGTATCGAGTGTACCGATAAATGATGAAGAGATAAAAGCAAAGGTAAAAACTGCGGTTTTAAACAATCTTTTTGAAAGATATGGAATAATGGAGCAAGATTTTCAGTCTGCGGACATTGAGATAGTGCCAGCAGATAAAGCCAGAGACGTGGGGCTGGATAATAGCATGGTTGGAGCCTACGGTCAAGATGACAGGATCTGTGCTTATACTTCGTTCCGGACTATTATAGATTTAAAGGTGCCTGAGTATACTTCGATAATAATAGTATATGATAAAGAAGAGATTGGCAGTGCTGGCAGCAGCGGTGCAAGATCCAACTTTATAGATTATGTTGCCACCACATTACTCGGCAAAGCATTAAAAGAATATACGTACGGTGATTTTGTGTCTATGATGCACAATTCCAAAGCTATAAGCGCAGATGTTAATGCTGCCCTTAATCCATTATACAAGCAGGTGCAAGACCTTGCAAATGCCGCAAAAGTAGGATATGGTACCATAATAACAAAGTATACAGGCAGTGGCGGAAAGTACAATAGCAGCGAGGCTAATGCTGAATATCTAGCATACCTGCGCAATCTTTTTGATTCGAAGGGCGTAATATATCAAAGTGGGTTGCTTGGTAAAGTTGACGAAGGTGGTGGCGGTACTATTGCACAGGACTTTGCAAAATACGGAATGGATGTGATAGACATGGGCCCAGGCTTACTTTCTATGCATTCTCCTTTCGAACTGGTAAGCAAGCTGGATCTGTGGAGCACCTATCGCGCTTTCAAAACATTTTTACTTTAATTTTTTTGTGATAAACATGGATTTTTTAACAATATTAAAAAATACAAAGACTATCGCTGTTATCGGTGCTTCCAAAGATCCAAAAAAGCCGAGCAGATCAGTTATGAGATACTTGATGAGGCATGGTTATGTCTGCTATCCTGTCAATCCTACAGCAAACGAAATTGCAGGATTAAAATCATACAAGTCCATTATAGATATTCCTGTTGATATCGATGTGGCAGAAGTGTTCTTGCCTTCTGAACGTGTCAATGATGTGATAGACGATATTATAAAAAAGAAAGTAAAAGTGTTATGGTTACAGGAGGGCATTATTAACGAAAAAGCAGCAGAATTAGCTAGGAAAAACGGTATTGAAGTGGTTATGGATCGATGCATGATGAAAGAGCATGCCAAGCTCAGGAAAGAAGGACTGATCCATTCTGAGATTTTAGAAATAGAGAAAGACTATTAACAGGGATTATTTTAATGTCTTTTTCAATTGTAGCATGGTTTATAACTCAAATAATCTCTTTTTTAGAATATGGTGGCTATTTTAGCGTTTTTACTTTAATGACTTTGGAGAGCATGCTTCTACCGATTCCCTCTGAGGTAATATTGCCATTTGCAGGATACCTTGCTTACAGAGGGTCCATGAACATGATTCTGGCTATAGTAGCAGGCACGTTAGGTGGACTGACAGGGTCTCTGATCAGTTATGGAATTGGCTATTATGGCGGCAGACCGTTTATTATAAAGTTTGGAAGATATATAATGTTGAGAGAGCAAGAGCTTTCAGTTGTAGAAAACTGGTTTAAAAAATATGGATCTATCTCTGTATTTTTGACAAGACTGGTACCGATATTCAGAACTTTTATCTCTATTCCGGCAGGAATAGGAGAAATGAATATCTTCAAATTTACAATTTACACAACCCTGGGATCACTAATATGGAGCATAGTTCTTGTCTATCTCGGTTTTATGCTTGGAAAAAATTGGATTGTTATTTTCGGATTTTTCAGTGCGTTAGATTACGTAGTTTACGCAGTAGCTATAGCCATAATACTATATTTAGGGTACCGGGCATATAAAGCATGGCAAAAATAAAAAAATTAGAGAAATTTTTTTAGGCCTGCAATATTAGAATCTACGAGATCTATTTTGGATTTCAGGTCTCTTTCTATATCTTCAATGATCTCTTTGAAGGGCTTGGATAATCTATATCCAAAAACAGGCCTGCCTTTTCCTTCTTTTTTAATATCTCTTTTTATGATCCACTGCTTTTTTTCCAACCACTGCATAGCTATAGACACTTCTGGCTGTCTTAGCCCCGTAGCACGTTCTATTTCTACAGACGTGGTTTCTTGCACCTTTCGTAAATATGATATTGTTTTACCGATATTTTTCTTAATGCCAGCAGACACAAGAAAATTTACCAATTCTTCATCTTCTTTTGTGAATTCAACCATATAATTCACCTGAATATATATATAAAATCAAGTATATAAGAATTTCTAATATTCAATTCTTTATATTTAAAAGTTAGATTTAAATTTACTGAAAGTTAAGAAAGTTCTTAGTATTTACGTCATTCTATAAAGTTTTAAATATTTTATCAACATTTCAGCTCGAGATGATAATTGAACAGATCAAACTAAAAAATCAGACTGCTTTAGGCATAAAATTGGATTTAGACCATGCACCTTTGCTGATCATTAAAGCTAAAAAAGGATATCTTATGTGCGGATATTTGAACCTAAACGTTTCTTCAAAACTTGGCGATGTTGCTGCAAGAGTTACTGGCGTTAAAAGCTTTGAAGATATGCTTAACGCAAAGATTTCTGAATTTTCTGAACCTGCGCAGAAAATGGGGTTTAAAGATGGGATTACTGGCTTAGATTTTTTGAATGGACTTGATGAACATGATTCAGTTTGAGGATATCAAGAAAGCAGAACAGGCCTTGAAAAATGTAGTTAAACATACTCCTGTAGAACATTCTAGAATATTCTCAGAGCTCACAGGCAATAATGTTTACTTGAAACTGGAAAATTTACAGACTACTGGCTCTTTTAAACTCAGAGGCGCATATTATAGGCTCAAAAATTTAACAGCGGAAGAAAAAAAGAGAGGAGTGGTTGCTTCTAGTGCGGGCAATCATGCTCAGGGAGTTGCGTATTCTGCAACTTCTTTAGGAATATCATCTACGATCTTTATGCCAATCTTCACGCCTCCTATGAAAGTGATCGCCACTAAAAGTTACGGTGCTGAAGTAAGATTAGTAGGTAACACCTATGATGATACATACATAGAAGCTATTGCTTTTGCCAAAAATGAAAACAAGAAATTTATACATCCATTTAACGATGAGCTTTTAATAGCTGGTCAGGGAACTATAGGACTGGAGATGTTTGAGCAGGTAAAGGATCTTGATGCAGTTTTAGTGCCTATTGGTGGTGGAGGATTGATATCTGGAATTGCGCTGGCTCTTAAATCACTTAATAAAAATATCAGGGTAATAGGTGTGGAAGCAGAAGGTGCTCAATCTATGAAAATTTCAGTTGAGCAAAACCATATTGTTCCTCTAAAAAACCTGGACACAATTGCAGACGGAATTGCAGTTAAGACCCCTGGAGATATCACTTTTGAGCTTGTCAAAAAATATGTGGATGAACTGGTCTCTGTTAGCGATGCAGAGATATCCACAGCCATTTACATGCTCTTAAGCCGTGGCAAAATCATAGCTGAACCTGCGGGAGCAGTTACCCTGGCTGCGCTTTTATCAGGCAGGATCAATTTGAAAAATAAGAATATCTGTGCGCTTATTAGTGGCGGTAACATAAATTTAAGCTTGTTGACTCAGATCATAGAAAAAGGGTTGACAGAAGAGAAACTTTTAACGCGGGTTTCTATAATTATACCTGACAAACCCGGAGCTTTAAAAGATATCTTGAACTTTATCTCTAATTTAAAAGCGAATGTGCAGGCTATAGAGGCAGATAGGCTTGATAGAGACATAGCTGTAGGAATGGTAAAAATCATTATCACGCTTCAAACCTTAGGTACGTACCATATTAGTTCACTCGAAAAGTTTTTCAGCGAAAATAACATCAAATATGAGATCATCAGTTAAATCTCACATACTTGTCCAGTTCTTCTTTTGCAACTTCTCTTTTTTCCTTTAAGTCTTTCAGAAACAGGTTGATTTTTTCAATAGCTTCTTTTTTACAGTTTCCGCACAGTCTGGTGCCTGCTTTGCACGTGTCATGTACCTCTTTTAGATAATTATCATCATCTACAAGATGATAAACATAATATTCGTATACTGAACATTCTTCAGGCTTACCACCAAATTTGCGATGCTCTTCAACAGTTGAGCCTCCACCAGTTTTGGCGTTCATCATCTTTTTCTTTACATCTGCAGGCTCTTCACTTAAAGATATATATGATTCTGGAACCGAAGAAGACATTTTTCTGGTACCATCCAGAGAACTCATCAGTCTATGATATGTGGCTGCAGGCAAATAAAAACCGTAGCCACCTTCTTGCTTTTCTATCTCTAATAGCTTTTTTTCGATTATAGATTGCTTTGCAAAATCAAAGTTTTTTATGTAAAGTGCCTTATATGGTATGTTTAATTCTATCTCTTTAATTCCAATTTTTTTAAGGTTGTCTGATACAGTATTTAAAAGCTCTGCAACGTTATTATCTTGCTTTATAAAAATTCCCAGCCCGTTATCCGTTTGCTGGACACTGAAAAAACTGACCCTTCTCGTAAACTCCCTGGCCAATCTTATGTGCGGGTCCTGGTCTATGCCCACCGGCACCACGGTAGGGATCGGACCTGAATATTTGTCAAGCTGAACATGCAGAATATCTCCTGACTGTACTAACGGACTTTCAACGTGCGCTAACGAGGTTTCATCTTTAAACCCATAGATACCTTTCATCTCAGATATATTGGTTCGTTTCGAAAAAATAAATGCTAGATCTGTAACGTCCTTTCTGAGCGACTGAAAATAGATCTGTGAATGCTCTGGTTTTAGCCCTAATGCAATATAATTTAAAAAATACTCTTCTTCTGCGATTTTCAGAGTTTCTTTAAAACTTTTTCCTCGCGTAGCATATGCTTCTAGATCCGCAACCGCGATGTATATATCTGCACCTAAAGATTGGTAATATATTACCTGGTCAATTGTCATTTTATGACCAAAATGCATCTTGCCAGATGGCATCAATCCTGTTAAAACCGCAAACTTCTCGTGATTGACTATTGCATCGTAAACGGTATCAAACCCTCTGTGCCCGAATATTATATTTCTCCTGAACAGTTTTTGCGGATCTGGCAATTTAAAATTAAACTCTTCTATTCCAAACTCTCTTCGAAGCCTGTTATAATCAATAAACTGCTGGGATGACCAAGGATCTATAAACATAGAAAAAAGAATAAAAAGTAATTATTTAATAGTTTCTATCTTATTTCCTGCATTACTTTTAATGTATTGCCGTCTAACGTAAATACCATTGTCTCTTTTCCTTTGTACAAATATTTCAATACCCAGATAGGCACATGCAATAACTCCCCATCTGAAACATTTACGTTAGTCTGTATTGACTGAATCATATGGTGCTCTGAATGTGCTTTTTTATCCTGCAGCTGATTTATATAACCTTTCGCAGAATTTTTGGCAGCCTCTTCTCCTAGGTCTCCATTCAAAACTTTTATATTTTTTGGTATTTTGGTCGTATCAAACAATTCTCTGTTCTGTATATTAAATTGATAATCTAACGCCTGGTACTGCTGATATCCTTTAACAGCGACCACGGGATACTGATATTCTCCATGTATCGTATAACTCTTTTTTATGTCTACGGGTGCACCTACAGCAAGTATGGGCCCGCGACCACGACTTACCGCACTGCTCAAAGCTGCCGCAGCAACCATTGTACCAACTGTCGTAGCTATGCTCTCTCCTGTTTCTGAAGCCACATAAGTTGTAGTTGCAGTTGCCGGTATTATCCAGTATGGTACCATGCTCACAGAGATCTCCTTTAATTCAGAATGCTCAGCTACATGCTTGTGAAATATACCTTTATCCATCCATTCTTTTACTATCTCTATGACCTGATTGTTGTCGAGTGTCTTTGGTGGTAACATAGTATGGCTCTGAATCTGTTTCCAGCCCTCATTCGAAAGCGTGATAGAACTGCCACAGTACTCACAGGTAATTATCATCTCTCCAAACTTCGGAGAAAATGGCGCACCGCAGTTTGGACATTTCAGCTCTTTGAGTATATGTGCCTCTTGAGCTGGTTTTGCCTCTGCCTGCTGAGCAGGTTGCGTTGTAACTTTTGCACCGCATTTATAACAGAATTGCGCATCATCGGGTAATTGTGCTCCACATTTACTACAGTATATCATTTTTTTCACGCTCCTGCAATTTTATAACCGCAGTTAGGACAGAATTTTGTACCCACTGGCACCTCTGCATGACAGTTTGGACATGTTATTGTACCTGACAATTTTGTGCCACAGTTAGGACAGAATTTTGTGCCTGCCGGCACAACAGCCTTGCAATTTGGACATGTGATCGTAGCTGCAGCTGGAGTTTGATCCGCACCGCACACAGGACAGTATTTTGCATTGGCATCTATCATAGCTCCACATTTAATGCACTTTTTTTGATTCTGTTGTTGATACATCTGCCCGGACATCATACCGCCTACACCCATTC
Source organism: Thermoplasmatota archaeon (assembly GCA_031961865.1). Taxonomy (GTDB): domain Archaea; phylum Thermoplasmatota; class Thermoplasmata; order Thermoplasmatales; family ARK-15; genus JAVRLB01. Next base: position 29,757 of record JAVRLB010000003.1, read on the forward strand.
CAGCTCCTAACCCTACACCCAATCCTGTCATAGCACCTGCACCTCCACTTGGATTTTTCGCAGCGTCTACCATTGCTTGACCTGCCTGATATTGCATATAGTTCACTCCCAGAACTGACATTTGAGATCTTAAATCAATTGCTTTTTGTACCTCATCCGGCAAATTTATAGACAATCCTGATATCTTATTGATTTCCAATCCGTACTGGTCAAAATGCGAGGTTGAATTTGCAAGCACAGCCTGCTCTATGTTAGTCAGGTTTGCTGCCAGGTCTGTGACTTTCAACCCCTGCGCCTTCATCTTTCCTAACGTATCATATACTAATATTACCATCTGGTCTTTCATTCTTGCTTCAACATCTGCAGAGGTTTCAGCATTGAAAGTTCCTACAAACTGATTTATAAAATTCTCTGGATGAGATATTCTATATCTATATTCCCCGAATACACGCAGGTTCACTATGCCAAAATCTGCATCGTTGAATATGTATGGCTCTTTGCTGCCAAACTTGCCGTCCAGAAACCTGCGCTGCAGATAATAAACTTCAGCTTGCTGTTGAACTCCTGACAAAAATTGGACCAGTTTTCCTGCCACCGGAGCATTTAGTGATGTTAACGCATATCGATCTGGTTTATCAAAATATGTTAATACTTTACCATCCCTGAAAAAAACAGCAATTTCATCTTCTCTTACTACTATGTTATCATTTAATCTGATATTTCTTGGAACTTTCCACATAATATTGGTCTCTTTGTATTGATCTTCCCATATTATTGTGGTAGCACCTATTACGCTATCGCCACTTCCTACCTGCGCTTGCTTTTTAAACATAATATATTCCTCCGTTTATACCTTTATACCTTGTATTACTATCATCCTCTCATTAAACTTATCTCTCAGATCCCTTATAGCACCAGATACAGATTGTAGCTTTGCATAGCTATCCTGAGAGTTTCCGCTCATCACCGCACTCACAAGTTCCTTTATTTCATTATTTAGTGTATCTGCCTGCGCTATAAAATTATAATCATACTCGTACATCGCATTAAGATTTTCTGCCGTAATTCGAATAGGCGGCGAGATCCCGGAGTATCCTTGCTGTGCATGTCTTATCGCTCCTTCCAATTGCTGGATCTCAGAGAACAGTGTTTGAAACTGGGATAATCCTGCATACAAGCCTCTGTCTACAAGCATTTTTCTTAAATCCTGAAGGCTGTTTATGTTTTCATGCACTCTATTTGCAATCTGGATTCTAAGATAATTATCTGCTTCTCTTATATCTTCTAATTTCCTATACCCTGAATATCCTGGTATTAATAACTGCAACTTCTTTAAAACTCCTCTGCTATCTTCGACCTGATCTCTTATATCTGCCATATTATTTTGCACCTCGGCTTCTTTTAACACTCTCTAAAGACCTTACCCTCCAGTATATAAATACCAGAGAAATTACAAAAATCAGAAGTAGAATTAATAGATATGGAAAACTGAACTTTATTGCTGTATTTGCGTAAAAAAGTGCGCCAAACCCAAAAATATAGTATATCCATACAAAGCTTTTTAATACTATGTTTGTACCTGTAAAAGCGTATAATATATAACCAGTAAGAGAGAATACTAAAGACAGTATGCCAATATAAACTACTGCCACTAATTTATCTGTATTGGATACTAAGAGATAATAGAATAATAGTACTGCAAACAATGTCAGTACTATCGCAATAATTACACCAATGAATGTGCTCCTTTTCATTTAAATCATACCTCATAACTTTATCAAATATATCTATTTTTCCATATATTTATATTTTTGTGAAATGATAAAAACATGCTAATTAAACTTTAGCTGTAAATATATAGATGTTTCATAGACCCGGGATGTAAGGTAAAAAATAAAAATTTTTATATAGTAGATTACAAATGCCGAAACTATTATAAAAAAAAGGTGAACTTTTATGTCAACAAAGTTGTTCGAAGTTGAAGTGGTAAGGGATGGAGATATATTTATTGCAAGAATTACGCTGCAGAGTGGAGAAGTAGTGAGCATAGAAAGCGAGAATCTAGACGAAGTGCTAGAAAACTTGAGCTCAGAACTACAAGAGAAATATGATGCTTTATAAAAAAATCACTCTTTTCCCATTAATTATATACTTTTTTTCAGTAATATTTTTAAGTGCCTCAATTAGTGTTTCATGTTCATATGGCAATATTCGTTCTGCCAGACTTTTTGGCGTATCTGTATCTAGAACATTCACAGCAGTTTGAGCAATTATAGGACCACCATCGATATCTTCAGTTACAAAGTGCACAGTACATCCAGAAACTTTACATCCCGCTTTTAACACTGCCTCGTGCACATGTTCTCCATAGTACCCTTTACCGCCAAATGCTGGAAGTAGTGCAGGGTGAATGTTTATAATTTTATTTTCATATCTTCTTATAAATTTAGAGGTTAAAATCTTTAAATATCCAGCAAGTATCACTAGATCTACATTATGCTCTTCTAAAATTTTCAGCACTAATTCATCAAATTCTTCATCACTCTTGTTTTTTGGAGAAATATATAAAGCAGGGATTTTATTGATGCTGGCACGTTCTAACCCATATGCATCTTTTCTGTTGGATATTACAACCTTGATCTCGCAGTTAAGTTTGCCAGCTTTTATAGCATCTATTATAGACTGAAGATTAGTGCCATGTCCAGAAATCAATACACCTAAATTTACCATTGTCTATATAATAGAATAGAGATATTTAAATTTATTAATCTATATTTACAATCTCATCGAATTTCAATTGACTGATATCTCTTATACCAATCGCAATTTCAAGTTCTATTGGAGTTATAATTGGTTTTTTGAATCTGTTCCAGTCATCGATTGCAATCCTTGGGCAAGCAAATGAAACAAATGCATCTACATTATAGTTCAACATTTGATCTGGATCCAGCAGATCTAAGTAAACCACATATGCTTTCTTGCCTTGCTTCTCTAGAACTTTTTTTATGTACTCAGCATATTTGCCTCTGAACTGACCCGCTTTAGTAGAAACTATAAGTGCAAAAGTGCTGGCATTTTTTACCATTTCAATGGCTGCATACCTCTGCCTAATAATCTTATCAACCTTTTCTGTAACAGTTCTTATCTCTCTCATCAAAGGATCAATTATATAGACCTTCTTGCCAGTAACCATCTCAATGCCAATCGCATGAAAATCACCATTGCTGAGTAGGATATAACAATCCACTTTTTCGGCTATGCTGCGTGCAGAACTAAAGTTACAACCAAGCACCTGCCCATTGTAAGTGATTCTTGAATCGCTGTCACCTATATACGAATTAATATGCTTTTTCGAAAGAAACTCAGAGATTTCTGGTAATATATCTATGTATTGTAATGTTGCTGTCAAACCTATTTTTCTGCAATTTATCTTAATAATTTGATCCTTGATCCATTCACTATCCATTTTTGCTCTCATTTCTACAAAATAAACAGGTATGTTAAGCTTCAGGTTTGGAATAATAGAATGCCCAAAATGCAGAATCATGTCACATCCGTACCGATTATCTGGAATGTCACAAGCCCCAAAACAAGGATCTCCAGAAAACACCAGCTCGAACCCATGCAGTTGATCTGTGATGTATGAATAATACTGTTTTAAGCCTTCAGGCAACTGTATCAGTATCTTTTTCACCTTTTTATCTGCAAGCATCTTTCTTATTTCGTGCCAGTTGATATTATATTCTTCCATCATTTCCGCCCCATCTTTCTTTCCAGATCCATTACAAAGTCGTCTATGATGAACTTAGTAATATGTGGCATAACTACAATTCTTAATAGATTATCATATTTGTTGTATCCTACCATCCATTTTGGTTTTAGGCTGTTAGCTATCTTCTCGGATGATTCTGTTTTTATGTTTATAATGTTCATAACCGGTTTTAACAAAACATCGATGTTTTTTTCCTGAAGCAGATCATACATATATAATGTGTTTTCATAACATTTCTTGACCATGAGTTTATACCCTTCCAGCCCCATTTTTCTCATTACTGCGTATGCTGCCACTACATTGCTGCTACTTCTGGTGCCAAGGAGTGTAGTACTTATCTTGCTGGTCAGATACTCAGAAGAAAAACTAATGAGATCAAAATAGTTGTCTTTGAACAGTAATGCTCCCGCACCTATGGTGCTTAGCCCCATCTTATGTGGATCTATAGATATAGAACTCACACCCCCTATCTTAAAATCAAAATCTGGTAACTGGTATCCCAGCAACTTTAAGAATGGTATTACAAACCCACCAAATGCCGCATCAACATGCAAAAAAATGTCATTTTTTCTTGCAAAATCGGCCAGTTTGTCAATAGGGTCTACAGTGCCATACTCAGTAGTGCCAGCAATGCCGACTATTGCCATAACATCATCAGGATTGATCTCTTTGACAATTGAATAGTCAATAACGTAATTATCTGTAAGGGGTACCAGATTCAGGTTAAGGTTCAACAAATCCGCAGCCTTAACAATTGAAAAATGCGCAGCTTTGGACACTATTACTGTATTTTTATTCTTTTTCATCTTTTTAGCTACCCATAAAGCGGTAATATTTGATTCTGTACCGCCACTAAGCACTCTCCCATATGCATTTTTGTTATGCAACAACTCTCCAATACTTTTAATCACTTTTTCCTCTATTTTCTTCGTGCCAGGAAATAAGTAAGGATTTCCAAGATTTGATTCTATAAACTTGCTATTTGCCCAAACAGCTATGCTTTCAGGTTCACTGCTCATAGAACTCAAAATCGTACCATCCCTATATTTATAATTTTCATTATAATATTTTAATAGTTCCTTCTTTATATCCTTCTCAGATACTCCTCTTTTTTGCATAATCAATCTCCTTTTTTTAGAAAATATATATATTCATGCTTGAATACAAAATAGCCACTTTTGAGAGCTCGATATCTCCATAATGAATACTTTCCATGCTTTTCTTTGTTTTCTTCAATATTTTTTACAACTATCCCCTTCAGAATATAATTGTACTTTAATATGACCTGCAATGTGTAGTAGCTTAATGGAACTAATGCTCCGTTTTCATATTTGTCACCTATGACAAATACCATGTATCTCCCAGGATCCAGAAGATCATATGTATTTTTTATCACTATATCTATCCTCTCTAAAAATTCAGTTAACGTTGCAGAATTTGATAGGTCCATTACTTTCGCTGTAAAATGTATAATATCCCAATATGGTGGATGGATCATCAATAACTGAAAATTGCTCTTAATTTCTTTTAATTTCTTATATGTAGCAGGATCGGTAGAGTCAGCACTAAAAACTTCTGAAATTGTATCAGATTCTATTTTTTTTAATTTTTCCTTTGCAACCTCTAAGATTTCATTATTAATATCGATACCTATTGCATTTCTACCCTGATACTTTGCTTCTATTAATGTTGTGCCCGAGCCCATAAAAGGATCAAGTATCCAATCCCCTTTTTTTGTAAATCTTATAATCGCCTGTCTCGGTATCTGTGGTATGAAATTACCATGAAAACTGGGATCATGGACTCCATAATTATCCCTGGAAGAAAATAGCCAGAGAGAATCTGTGATAATATCATCGTACTGTTTCCATTTTTTCATATCTAGATTGTTAATAGACACAAACAACATAAACAAGTTTACAGATTTAAAATTTTGTAAGAATTAATTTGAATAAATAGCCTTTAACATATAAATCTCAGCACAATAAAGTTCAAAAATTAAATTATTATACGTTTTAAAAATAATAAAAGAGATAGAGATAATTTACATTCGCATAGTTATTTCAATTGAAGATACATTACTTTCTCTATCTTCATTTTTTACTTTTTCAGTGTCTATTTTTACCTCAGCTTTTACATCTGGTAAAAATCTATGTTTAACTATCTCAGCTATGTCCACAGCTTTAGCAATTGTACGACCTCTTGCCTTTATAACCACCAGTTTAGCACCGGTCTTAAACTGTGTGATTACCGCAAGAACATAGTTCATAGTTGGCTTCTTTCCAATAAACACCACATTTTCGTCGTTTTTTTGTATTTCTGCCATATTAGTACCTCCGTAAGATTGTTTACGTATTATATTGTTTGATACTACTTATATTTTTTGGTTTTGTATGCGTGGCACGTATTATTTTTCTGTAACTTATATTTTAAATTGAATTTGTTTATACCTGCACTGATCACCTCAATATCCTCTTGACCATTTGAAGAGAGATATTAAAGTTAAGTTTAAATATATGGTTCGGTTTATACCCACTATGGATAATACAGCTAAACCATTACAAATACTACAGAATGCATTAAATAAGAATGTTTTGATCTCTGTCAAAGGTGGTAAAGAATATAGAGGACAGTTAAATGGATACGATCAACACATGAATCTCGTACTAAAAAACGCAGAAGAAGTTATTGAGAACCAGTCAAAAGGAATATTAACTACAGTAATAGTTAGAGGAGATAATGTTATATATATCTCTCCATCATAATTAAATTAAGAGGTGTAATATTTATGGGAGCAGGTACTCCTGCATTAGGTAAACACGGGAGCCGAAAGACGCATATTAGGTGTAGAAGATGTGGATATCATGCATATAATATCCACGAAAAGAGGTGCTCACACTGTGGCTATCCCGCACCAAGACTCAGAAGCTATAATTGGGCGAAAAAGCACTGAATATTGTGGTGTTGTGGGATTTAAGAGCCACAGTAGCGTAGTATCATTGCTATATTTTGGATTAAGAAGTTTGCAGCATAGAGGTCAAGAGTCTGCCGGAATAAGTGTATATAATGATAATAATAAAGTCTCTACATATAAGGGTATGGGGCTGGTACATGAAGTTTTTACAAAAAATATATTAGATTCTTTATCTGGAAACAGCGGAATAGGTCATGTGAGATACTCAACTGCCGGATCTTCGGTCATATCTAACGCACAGCCGATAATGATCCATACTGCCATAGGTGATATGGCTATTGCTCATAATGGAGAGATTTCAAATGCGGCAGATGTTAGAGAATATCTTGAAAAAGCAGGAGACTCTTTTTTTACAGAATCGGATACTGAGCTAATCTTAAAATTGATAGCTTTAGAAGCTACAAAGCATGGAAACATTATAGACGGAATTAAGAGAAGCATGAGGTATCTTAAAGGCTCTTATTCCTTAGCTTTTCAGATAAACGATAGAATATTTGCAATAAGAGATCCCTTAGGAGTTAGACCTCTTGTGCTTGGCAAACTTGATGGGGGATATGGTATTGCGTCAGAATCAGTTGTATTTGATACTTTGGGTGGGCAAACGATAAGGGATATCTACCCAGGAGAGATCTTAGAAATTACTCCAGACACAGCTATAACACAGTATAGAATAGAGAATGTACAGACTGCTTTCTGTATGTTCGAGTATGTGTACTTTGCAAGAGCAGATAGCACAATGAACAGCAAAAACATATATTCAGTCCGCAAAAACCTTGGCAAGTTTCTGGCCCGTGAGCATCCTGTAGATGCGGATATCGTGGTGCCTGTGCCTGATTCTGGCAGAACTCACGCACTTGGATACGCGGAAGAAGCAAACATTCCATTCGCTGAAGGATTGATGAAAAACAGATATATTGATCGCACATTTATTATGCCTTCAGAAAAAGAAAGAGCCCAGGAAATTCAGCTAAAATTAAATCCTATTAAAGAAGTGATTAACGGCAAGAGAATAGTGCTTATAGATGACAGCATTGTTCGTGGAAATACAACAAAGAAGATTGTTAAATTGTTAAAAAATGCAGGGGCAGAAAAAGTTCATGTTAGAATCGCATCACCGCCCATCATTGCACCCTGTTACCTGGGAATAGATATGAAAACCAGAAGCCAGTTTATTGCTGCAGGAAAGACCGTAGAAGAAATAAGAGAAATTATCAATGCTGATTCATTAGCCTATTTAAGCATAGAAGGACTCGTTAAAGCTATTGGAATAAATAAAAATGATCTATGCCTTGGCTGTTTAACCGGCACATATCCAGTACCTATAAAAGGCGAAAAATACAGAGATCAGCAAATTCTCAGCAATTTTTATAAACTCTGACCCGTTTTTAAAATTCTATCTACACTCTTGTTAATTTTATCTTTTAGATCAAATCCAATATTGGTATTTCCATAATAATCCATCTTCGCAGCAATTAATATTTTACCGCTCAGCATTCTCGCTATTTTTCCACGTTTTGATGCCGGTGCATTGTGCACTGCCGGATGTTTGAATAAAATACCGTACTTTGGTGGCTTTGACCCTTTTTTTAAATGCCGGAACATGGCTGTTTGCGCTCCTAAAACCTGCAACTTGCTGGCTGGCATATTTGCCAGTTTTTGAAGATTGCCAGCGTGATAAATGAGCAGTGCACCGATCAACGGTCCTGCAACAATCTTCAAATTCGGTGCAACTTGATCCATAGTAGATTCTACATAATTTTCTAATTGTGATTTAAGCAACATTGCGTTTTTAGCAAATTCTGAAAAGGATAAAAGCGCTTTTTTATCGTATTCTGTTCTTGATATTAAAGTCTCAACATTTTCCTGAATATTAGAGATAGTCTCATCGGTAGATCGATCAGCTTTTAGAGTGTATACCCCGTACCATTCTGACAGATGCTCAAATAAAAAATTTGTGTATATGTCCAGGTCCTGCAGTGTTGATATCGCCTGCAATATTCCTTCTTCTTTAAGTGTTTCTTCCTTAATTCTCAGCTTTCCATATTCTAATAAAGACACTTGTAAAAGCTTCATATCCTCTTCAGTATCCTGTATTTCATTATAATCTGCATATTTTCTTATAAAATCATTGAACTCGCCATTTCTGAGTTTTAGAAAATATTCTGGTAATCTCTCTTTTTCAAATTCGATTTTATCTACCATTAACCCGTCTTTTATTGCATAAATCCCATGCCATCTAACATATGCCATAATGATACAATTGGTTTAAGCTCATAACTTTTTCTATTTTTTTGATGTTCATCATATTTTTCCTCACATTCATTAGGAATAAATATCTTCTGGCTTTAATTGATTTTTGGCAGAAGATACAGAATAGACCCTGAACAGTAAGTATGAGGTCGCAACAATTCAATTGCCCATATGAAAGATAATAAAAATAAGTAGCTACTGTTAAATGATATTCCTCCAAAAGAATAACAGAAGTACCTTCCTGTTCCTATTTCAAAAGCTGAGTACAATGATTTAAATGGTGAGGAATAAATGAGTGTAGTGGCTGGTGTCCTGTTTACCTGTAAGCCTAAAACTAACAAAAATCATAGGTATCAAGAATGAATACCTAACAAATTTGATACTTTTCAAATGCAATAACAAGTAAGTAAAGAAAGGATCAGAATTGCCAATAGTATGTACCCGGGGGTTTACTGTCTTAAATATTCCATAGGGATTGCAATTAAATAAGAAATAATGACCACGATCAAAGTGAATATGAATGTCGAAAGAGTTATTGAACGCAGCAACGTAGATAATCCGTGTCTTTGTAAAGTTAAATGTGTAAATTACATCATTTGCTACTCTGTATGCCACAGTGGTAAAGAAGGAAACTGCGGTAAGCATTACAATAAATAATACCTAGGAGTGCAAGTATTTCACTTTGTATTATGAGTGCGGAGCTTGAGTCCTAAAAGAATAGTTTTATTGAGGTGTCGAAACCAGTATATCTGAGCTCTTGACTTCTTCCTTTAACGCTTTAACCGTTTCTGGAGTACCATCTTCAAGATCCTGATAAATAGTGGAAAGGTTCTTAAGATCAAATATTGCCTAAATAACAAATTTTCAAGTAGAGTCTTAATACCTAAACTACAGGAACCAGGCTAATATTCGGAAATCCTTTAACATTATCTATGGATATTACATAGTACATGGTTTTAGGTTTTATACCATAAATGAGCATCATATTCTCTACTAAAACTATTTTGAATTGATAATCGGATATATTTGCAATCTCTTCCTTTATTTTCTGCCCCGGTTTTGTCAAAGATATAACTACCTTTTCTGCTGTTTTTGAGACCGTAAGATTTTCAAAGATATTTTTTAATGCTAGATCTACACCATAGATATACTCAAGTACATCATGATTTAAAATAATTAATCCTGGCTTATCTTTTGGGGTCATAAATTCCCGCACGGTTTTTACATGTAAACTATGGGCAGTGTTAAGATCTAAGCCACCTAAAGGAATAACTGAGGGGTATTTTGATTCAGTGCTAGAATAGTCAATAAATTTCATATGCTTAAGCAGATCTTTTTCCGGTATCCATCTTTTGTAGTAGTTCAAATAAGATTCAAGTGACATGCCCGGCACTGGCATAATCAGTAAATCTAAATTATGAGAAATAAAATTTAAAATTAGAGTATTTGTAATAAAAGAATAATATTCATGTGATATCTCTTTATCAATCTCTATATTAAAAAATGCACCTGGTCTAATACCTCCTCTTAATATAGCATCAAAATCTTCAATGCCGGTACTATAAAGTCCAGGTTTGTTAGGAATCGGTTCCCATTTTCCAATATTCAATTTTTCATAAGAATCTGTAGAAAATGATCTAAATCTACCATTATTAAGAGTATAACAATAACTTGGCTTTTTTATTCCTGTGCTTCTAAGTTTATTTAAGTATATGGTTCTAAGCCTCTTAGAATCTTCTATTTTATAATTTAAGTATACTACTCCATCCACAATATAATCTTCTGGGCCAGGCGTGCTCTCCTCTGAAACAAACACTATGTTTGTGTTCACTCCCTCAACCAGATCTTTTTGTAACATAGCCACAAAATTCGGTACAGAAAGATCATATCTAGATGTAATTCCTTCAATAGAGTCTACTACCAACATACTTTTTTCAGGAAGGTTAGATTCAATGCTATCATATACTCTTTTTACTTCTGCCGCTTCTGAATCTTTGAGATATTTTTTAAACATCGTTCTATAAACTTTTTTAGGCGGTTCTCCAGTCATTTCTTCAAGCAATTTTCTTCCATATACATTTACTGGATTTTCCTCTTCGAGTATCTCCTGAAAAGTCTGTTCGATAAAAAGCTTGGATGTTATAAGCAATTTCAAATTTTTTTCCATTTCCTTTAGCCATGGAAACTGTTTATGCAAACTTACATCTCCAACCCTGGTAGACAGATAAATAATCTTGTTTTTATCTTGAAATTTTTCTAATATCTGAAGTGCAAGAGTGGTTTTACCAGTGCCTGGAGGTCCCTTGATAATGAGTGATACTCCAGTTTCACTGGATAGAAATTCTTCTATTTCCGTAGGGAATTCAACAAGATTATATGTTTTATCCATAATTATACACCTATTTTTATTGTTTAGATTTTACTTTAGTAAGAAAGTCATTAATTACCTGATCAGGATCCATGGTGACCGGAACTAAAATTGCCCAGAAATTTTTTGACTCGTTTGGAAAGATAAAAAGATTTGCATCTTTACCAAATAAAGCTATTTTTGACGGAGCCTGGTAACCAATTTCATTATATATTTTTAACGCACTGGCATGAATAGTAGCACAAAGTATAGCAAATGTGTCTTTGTCCATATTTACAGGTAAAACAATGTCTTC
>JAVRLB010000004.1:0-39203 GCA_031961865.1 Thermoplasmatota archaeon
TGTGATCATTATATGAGTGGTTAACTGAAATCTATTAGAAAATAACTATAGTATATGCTAAATTTTAACATAGCAGATAAGAAGCTTTATCTTATTGTTTGCATTTCCCTCCAGCTATGTATGAAGTAAGATTTCATGGCAGAGGTGGACAAGGTGCAGTTACAGCTGCAAATATTCTTGCGATTGCAGCATTCAAAGAAGGCTATGATGTACAGGCATTTCCGTTTTTTGGGGTAGAGCGCAGAGGCGCTCCTGTAGAAGCTTATACAAGAATTGACAACAGGAAAATAGATATAAAAATGTATATTTATAATCCAGATGCGGTAATAGTACTAGACACATCTTTGATAAGCAAGATTGACGTGGCTAAAGGATTGAAAGATGGAGGAATTATAGTATTTAATTCTGTAAAAAAACCGTCTGAATTCAAACTAAATAACTTTAAAGTTGCAACTGTGGATGCAACTGACATTGCAGTTAACAAGGGATTGGGATCTAAATCTGCGCCTATCGTAAACACAGCAATTCTCGGAGCTTACGCAAAAGCAGTAGGAAATGTGAAAATAGAGAGCATAGTAGAAGCGGTGAGAGAAAACGCGCCGATTAAAGGTGAAGAAAATGCGGCTGCAGCTTTTGAATCTTATCAAAAAACGGTTTTAGGATGGTGAACTTTTTATGAAAATTACAAAAGGTATAGTCATATCAGAGCCAGGAAGTACCGCTCTTGAAGAGACCGGGTCATGGAGAACTTATAAACCTGAAATTAGATATGAAAAATGTATTAGATGTATGATTTGCTGGACTTATTGTCCAGAGCCAGCAATAGAAAAGAAAGATGGAAAAGCTTACGCAACACCAAACCAGAAGCTGGTCAACATGCCAGTTCCTGTTATAAACTATGATTACTGCAAAGGATGCGGAATTTGTGTAAATGAATGTCCTACAAAAGCTATTGATTTCTTCAGGGAGGAAAAGTAATATGACAAAAATGATCGTGAAAGGTAACGAATCTGCAGCTTATGCAGCCAAACTTGCGAGGGTATCTGTAATACCTGCTTATCCTATCACACCATCCACTTTATTTCCTGAAAAAATATCAGAAATGATAGCTGAAGGGAAGATGGATGCACTGTTTTTACCTGTTGAAAGCGAACATTCAGCAATGTCCGCGGCGATAGGGGCGGCAGTTACAGGTGTAAGAACCATGACTGCCACTGCAAGTCAGGGCCTGGCGTTTATGCATGAAGTACTGTTCATAGCAAGCGGAATGAGACTGCCAATAGTCATGGCAGTGGGAAATAGAGCATTAAGTGCACCGGTGAATATATGGGCAGATCAGCAGGATAGCATGTCAGAGCGGGATGCAGGATGGCTACATTTATATGCTGAAACCAATCAGGAAGCACTGGATCTTGCACTTTTAGCATTTAAGATCAGCGAAAACGAAAAAGTGTTGTTGCCAACATTGGTTGGGCTCGATGCATTTGTACTGACACATACAATGGAACCTGTGGATGTGCCAGAGCAGGATGAGGTTGATGCTTTCCTAGGGAAAAAACAAATAAATTATGCGGTTATGGACAGTAATAGTCCTTCCACTTTTGGAGCATTTGTATTTCCTGAACATTATATTGAGTTCAGGTATTCTCAGAGCATAGCCATGGAAAATGCAAAAAAGGTAATTGACGAATCATTTAAACAATTCGAGGCTAAATTCGGAAGGAAATATGAAAAAGTATCTAAATTTATGGTTGATGATGCAGATATAGTATTATTAACGATGGGCTCAATGACCGGCACAGCAAGAGAGTCAGTGCGAAGAATGAGAGAAAAAGGAATTAAAGTTGGATTAATCAAGATAACTGTTTTCAGGCCATTTCCAAAAGAAGAGCTGAGAGAAATACTTAAGAAGGTAAAATTACTCGCAGTTGTGGATAGAAATATATCTGTAGGATTTGCAGGATCTATTTACAGCGAGATTGCTACAATAATGTACAATGAGAAAACACGTCCTAAAATTATAGATTTTATAATTGGACTTGGCGGTAGAGATATTAAGGTTGAAGACTATGAGGAAATTGTAAATCTTGCACAAAGCCAGAAGGCTGAAGAAGTTAACTGGATCAATGTTGATAAAGATGCAGTTTATAAAGCGGAGGGAATGCTATGATCAGCGAAGATGTTGAATATTTTGCGCCTGGACATAGAGCCTGTGCTGGCTGCGCAGCACCGATTATTGTAAAATGGGTACTGAAACTTGCAGGTCCGAACACTTATATAGTAAACGCTACAGGCTGTCTCGAAGTATTTTCTACACCCTACCCGCATACATCGTGGAAATTGCCTTGGCTGCATACTGCTTTTGAGAATGCCTCTGCAACAGCAAGTGGATTAGAGTATGCACTTAAAGCTCTTGGAAAAGACAAAGATGCAAACATAATTATATTCGGTGGAGACGGTGGTACCTCTGATATTGGTATACAATCTTTGAGCGGAATGTTAGAGAGAGGTCACAATATTATGTATGTGTTATATGATAATGAAGCATATATGAACACAGGAATCCAAAGATCTTCATCCACTCCTTTCGGTGCGTGGACTACAACAACGCAGACAGGTCCTTCAGATATGCTCGGTAAAAAAGAGCTGAAAAAGCCAATTGCAAAAATAGTGGCAGCGCATAACATTCCTTATGTAGCTACTGTAAATCCTGCCTATATGAACGATTTTAAAATGAAGATAAACAAAGCATTAAAAATCAAAGGGCCTAGATTTATACATTCTATATCTAGTTGTACAACAGGCTGGAGACATGATCCAAGTAAGACAATAGAGATCATGAAACTTGCAACAGATACAGGAATATTCCCTCTATATGAGATAGAGAATGGTGAAATAGAGAATTTGAAGCTTACCTATATTCCAAAGCAGAGAAAGCCGGTAGAAGAGTATTTAAAACCGCAGGGCAGATTCAGGCATCTTTTTAACAATCCACAATACATTAAAGAGATTCAGGAAATGGTGGATAAATGGTGGGCTCCATACGAAAAGAAATAGGCACTAAAAAATTGTTTTTTTAAACCTTTATTTTTTTCTTTAAGAAAGTAGCAATTACATAGGGAGTGTCAATTCTTAGTTGAAAATTTTACTTACTCTTTGAGAGGGTAGAATCTAAAATTACGGCACGTCGTCATTTTCATTTTGAAGGTAAAAACACAGTTATATCTTTGTCTATCAACGAACATTTGACAGGCTCATTACATAGTAAGACTTATATACTAACAAGTAATTAATAATTGCGCTATGAGTGAGCTGGCTGCCTTAATGGAAGAATTTTCTTTATTCTTTGAGTCAAAATCTGCAACATCCCTTATCATAGGTGGCGCTCCAGGTACCGGAAAAACTACGCTGGCTCTTCAGATTTTAGAGACTTACAAAGATAAGTACAATGGAATATATTTATCGACAAGAGTTGGTGATTCGGCATTATACCAGCAGTTTCCATGGATAAAAAATATTGAGGCTAAAACTAAGATATTAGATGCTGGCAGATTGTTTCTGGATAGCTTAAAAATTGAAGAAACAACTATTGACGAAGAACCAGTAGAGGCAGCAAGATCATTGATCAAGAATATATACGATGATAAACCTGCAAAAGTATCGAAAGTATTATACAACAAATATTTCAAGGATCTTAAAATACCAGAACTAAAACGAGTATACAATGAAGTAGAACATAATCTGCCAAAAAGGTCGATAATAGTAATAGACAGTCTGGAAGGATTATCAAGCAAGTATCATATTAACGAAGAAGAGCTAATTTATACTTTAGTAAAGGACCTGGTAGATGGCAGTAATGCAAATATAATATTCATTTTAGAAAAAGAGCGGTCAGAACAGTTAGAGTATATAGCTGATGGTGTAATTGTTTTAGATCAGGATATATTTGAAGGGAGAAGGGTGAGAAGTCTGAATATAATAAAAATGAGAGGTATCAGCTTTAAATTTAGCAAATATCTGATCACATTAAATGGCGGGAGATTCAGGATATTTTCACCTACTGCTGAGATCTCTATTCATGGGCTGGAGAATATAGAGAAAGGTTACAATGTGCAAAATAAAAATTTAATTACCACAGGAAGCAAAGATCTAGACACAATGTTGGGTGGCGGGTTAAAATATGGCACTTTTAATTTAATATCTGTTAGTAAAGACGTTAGCAAATTTCAATATGAGGCGTTTATGACGCAGATACTTGGAAATATAGTAAACAACAAGATTGGGATACTAGCAATTCCTTCACTGGGGCAAACTGTAGAAAGTAATAGGAATAGATTCAAGAGCTATAAATTCTTAGACCCTGATATGGTAGATAACAATTTAAGGTTTATAGATTATTCTGGATATAATAATAACAAGAAGTATGTTATATCGCTTACAGGCAGAAGAGAAAGTTCAATAGAGCGATTGAACTCGGAAATAAATGAGCTTAGAAAGTATAATAAAGCAATTGTTTACTTACTTTCGTTGAATACAATTGAGAATTTTAGAGGGCAAATAGCATTTTTAGAAATTGTAGACTTCATAAATAATATTATATATAGCAATGATATAGGAATAGCTATAGCTAAGCCAGGTATCAAAAGTGAAAATCAGATAAAAAATATGGCATCAATACAGATTAAACTTCTAAATGTATTCAATAAATTATGTCTCTATGGAACTGCTCCAAAAACTATCCTATATGCTATAGAACCTTCAAAAAATTATACATTTGATCTTGTGCCAATAGTATGACATTTATACAATTATTGTCTGATTTTTTAGTAAAATTTATATACTAATTATATTATATCTAATTTCATAAGTCAGACAAAAGTCATAATATATCCTGGCAGGATTGGTGAGTAAATGTTTTTACAGTCAATAGAGCTTGAAAATTTCAAATCGTTTGGCAAGAAGACAAAGATAGAGTTCAAGAATGGGTTCACAGTATTGAGTGGCCCCAATGGCTCGGGCAAAAGTAATATATCAGATGCCATATTATTTGTCTTAGGCCCAAAAAGCTCAAAGATGATCAGAGCACAGAAACTTACGGACTTAATATTTAATGGAGGTAAAGACCGAAATGCGGCAGATTACTGTAAAGTTTCTATCACGTTTAATAATACAGATAGGTTTATACCATTAGATAATGACCTGGTTACATTTTCAAGAATGGTCAAGTTATCAGAGCGCGAGGATGGATACAACTCTTATTTTTATATCAATGGTGATAAAGCAAAACTGCAAGATTTTACAGATCTGTTGTCACAGGCTAGAATTTTTGCAGATGGCTACAATTTTGTGCAGCAAGGAGATGTTACCAATATTGTAGAGATGACAGCACTGGAACGCAGGAGAATACTGGAAGAGATTGCCGGAATAACGAAATATGATGAAGAGATTCAAAATGCAGAGAGTAAGAAAAAAGAAGTAGAAGAAAACATGAATGCAATAGATCTCTTATTAAAGGAGATTGAGGTGCATGTAACAACATTGAGCAGGGATCGAGACATAGCGCTTAAATATTTAGAAATTAAAGATCGATATAATAAAGCAAAGGCACAGTTAGAGTATAAGCGAATGATGGGATTTAGATCAGAGATAGAAGGCGATGAAGCAGAGATACTCAAATTAAAAAATGAGATAGAGAAATTAAACAATGATATCAAAGAAATGAATAAATCGGAAGAGAATGTCAAAGCGAAGAGAGCTGAGCTGGATTTAGAGATAGCAAACAGTGGAGGAGAAGATGTAAAAAAACTGAAAGAGCAGATCGATGAGCATAGAATTCAGCTTGGAAGAAACAAGATGAAGATTGAAGATCTGGATGATACTATAAAAAAGCAGAGAGAGCTTATTATAAACAGTGAAAAAGAGTATAAAGAGCTTCTTACAAAGCTCAAAAATTCGGAGATACAGAGAGATAAATTAAGCAAAGAAAAAGAGGCAAAGGGTCAGGATTATAATGCAAAAAAAAGCATTTTAAGTGAAAAAGAGAAGAAAGCCGTAGAATATTCAGAGAGCACTAAAGGATTGCAGGAAAATCTGCTAAAGTTGTATAAAGATCTTGAAACTATGCGATCTGAATTCACACAGAAAACTAATGAATTTAACAAAACAAAAAATAAACTTGATATGCTTGCAGAGTCAATAGCAGGTCTTGAAGAGTCTAAAAAGAATTATGAGTTAAACATAACGGATGCAGAATGGAGACTCAGTGAATCAAAAAATTTTAACAAAGGTATTGAGAAAAATGCTAAAGAACTGCAAGAACAATATTTTAAGTTAACAAATCAAGAAAAGAGCTTAAAAGAGGAGATTGAGAAAGTAGAAAAAGAGATACTGTCGCTGACTAAAGAGTATGAAAAAGTGCAAGCAAGAATTGACAGCAGTAAAGTGGGTGCCGGATATCATATAATAAGTGCCAGAGATCATAATGAATTAAAAGGGATTGTGGGAACGGTATCCGAGTTAATTACGGTACCTGACGAGTATAAAGTTGCGATTGAAATTGCAGCAGGAGCGAGATTAGAAAGTATTGTTGTTGAAAATGATGAATATGCAACAAAAGCGATAGAATATTTAAAAAATAAAAACCTAGGCAGGGCCACATTTTTGCCTTTGAACAAAATGATGGTTGGCAGGCCAAGAGGCAAGGCATTACTTGCCGTGAAAGAGCAGAACGTCCTGGGATTTGCAATAGAGCTTATAAAATTTAATAAAGAATATGAAAATGCAATATGGTTTATCTTCGGAGACACTATAATTGTAAAGGATATGGCTACTGCGAGAAAGCTTATGGGCGGGATCAGAATAGTAACGCTTGATGGCCAGTTATTTGAGGCAAGTGGTGCTATAATAGGAGGGTCTTTAGAATCTCGAGGCAGTAGAGTAACGATGCGGGATTTAGAAGAGCTTGGAAAGAAGCTCAGAGACAAAAATAGCATGAGAGAAGACCTTGAAAATGCGCTGAAAAATATAGAAAATATGTTGCAAGATATTACAGCAAAGCTGAGAGAGTCAGCTATGAAAAACAACAAGGCTGAGCTTGAAATCTGGCAGAAGACTAGAGATGAATATAATAAGAAGCTAAGTGACTGTGTGATTCAACTGAAAGCGAAGCAGGAAGAGAGTGATAAATTTGCAGTAGTGCTAAAAAGCCTGGAGAATGAGATTACAGATCTAAAGAATTCAATAGCTGCGAAGGTTGAAGAATCAGAAAAGATAAAAAAGAGCATAGAAGCATTAACACCAGAAAAATTAAGAAACGAAATAAAAAAACTTAATGAAGAACTAGAAACTTTGGATGGCATCATAAAAGAACAAACTAAAGATTTAAGCAGTTTACATACTGAAATTTCTCTATTATCTGAAAAAATAGAATCGAACAGAAAGCAGGTAGAAAATTACAATATAGAGATAAAAACTAAAGAAAAGGAGCTAAAAGAGGTAGAAGAACAGAAAAAACAGACTGAGCAAGAGCTACAAAAATTGATCGAGGTAGAAAAATCGTTTAATGTAAAGTATCAGGAACTGATAAAAAGAAGGGAAGAGATGGACAATAAGATCATAAGCATAGATCATGAAATAACTAGAAGTCAGGAAAATGTTGAAAGAAAGCAGGATATTATTATCTCTTTAAACACACGCCTTAAAGAATCGCAGGAAAAACTTGAAGAGTCTAAGAAAATATTTGAAGCTTTTAATATCGAGATAACAGAACCGGTGCCACCGGTATCAGAACTTAAAAAGATAGTTTCAGATAGTGAAAGCGAGCTAAAAAATTTAGAGCCTGTAAATATGAAAGCTATAGATGATTATAATATTGAAAAGGAAAGATATGATACATTAAAGTCAAATTATGAAAAGCTCGAGCAAGAGAGACAGGATTTGATAAAACTGGTGGCTGAGCTCAATGAAAAGAAGAAGACAGGGCTAATGATTGTATTAAAGGCAGTGAAAGAAAACTTCTTGGCAATATATAAAGAGATATCGGATGGGGGAGAAGCAGATATGTATCTTGAAAATGAACAAGATCCTTTTTCTGGCGGATTGGTTATAAAAGTTAAGCCTAAAGGGAAGAAGTTTATAAGGCTAGAAGCATTGAGCGGCGGTGAAAAAAGTCTGGCAGCACTGACATTTATATTTGCAATACAAAAGTATGAGCCTTCGCCCATCTATATCCTGGATGAGGTTGACATGTTTCTGGACAGTGTAAATGCAGAAAACGTGGCCAGAATAATAAAAAGCAACTCAGGCAATGCACAGTTTTTAGTAATATCCTTAAGAGAAGTAACATTGCACTATGCAGATTATATAATAGGCGTTACATCTGCTATGGACGGGTTAACGAGAATATTTTCACAGAGTATGAAAAATATGGAGGTTGTGCAGAATGGAACTTGAAATACTTAAGAAGTTAATATCTTTTGATGAATATGACGAGTCAAAAATAGAAGAATATCTGAAACTAATAGCAAACTCTCAAAAAGGGTTATATCACTCTATGAAGGACGATCAGGGAAAAGCGATAGTTGCTGCATTTGAGCTTGTTATTGAGCATGGTCTGAATCCATGGAGCCTTGATATATTAGAGTTTACAAGATTATATTTAGAGAAAGTTAAAAATGAAGAGTTTATAGATTTTATAACTGCGGGAAACCTTATCTTCATGGCATGGCAAATTTTAGAGAAAAAAACAAAGAGTGTGCTGGTAAAATACGAAGAAAAAGAACCGGTGCAAGAAATAGAACCATATACATACGATAATGATTATGCAGATTATGACCTTACAGATTATTTAATCAGAGAAAACCCATTGCAGGAGCCGGTGAGGAGAGATGAAAAAAGACCAGTAACGATTATAGAACTTATCAACGCATTGCAAAAAAGCATGAATGATCAGAACCTGAGAAAGGAAACACAGGAGAAAAACAAAAAATTAAATGAGGCACTCAGCAAAACATGGAACGAAAAGCTACATAGAGAGCGTGTGGAAGAGGAGATAAAAACAATATGGAACCGCATTTTGAACGTTGATAAAGATTATATGGAACTAAAAGAGCTTTATGATGGCTCTAAGTTAGACTTTATACAGACCTTCATACCTCTGCTATATCTTTACAAGGAAGAAAAAGTGAATTTAATCCAAAGCAAACCTTATGATACGATTTCCGTTGAAGTATTAGTACCTTATGCATTGAGAAAGCTAGAACACTTAGAACCGCCAAAAGTAGAGCTTATCACTTCTTAGTAAGCTCTTTTTTTAATAATTTATCCATGTCTTCAAAATATTTTTGTAGTTTATTTAATCCTCTCTTTACTGCATTCTGGGGTTTTCCCTCTTTTACCTTTATATATAATACAGGATTATCCAGTGTAGGATGATCTATATGGTAAGTTATTTCATCAACCATTGGATCTTTAGAGATTTCTTCAATTAATGGTCTAAGAATAGTATTATCCGAATTAACAATTTCTAATTTAATAGAATCCTTTTCTTTCTCTATAATCTGAAAGCTCATTTCTTCAGTCATTATAAAAGCTGATACTTTATTACTATTTTAATCTTTTTATGCGCTTTTTTCTTATATAAAAGAAATTTTCTAATTTAGTTCAATATTTAGCAAAAGATCACATACATATATTCTTAGCTCTTCTAATATATTTGAAACAAAACTTTATATCCATATTTCTATTTATAACGTTTAATAGCCCGGGGGAATTTTAATTGCCTAATCCTTATACATCCGCAATAAAGATTACGAGAGAACTCGAAGAAAAAGCAAAACAGATCAAGGTAAAAAAAGATCAGTGTGACAGTTTAGAGGCAGATATACAAAAAAAATTATTAGAGTTGAAAAGAATAGGTGTGGATACAGCAAATATTTCTATTAGATTTAATCAGGGAAAGGCACTTTATGATGATAAAAATTATTTTGAATGTATACCCATATACCAAGAGATACTAAACAGCTTAAAATCTATTGAGCTGGCCCATTTAAACGATTATGATACAGATCTAAATAAAATATTTGATATATCTAAGTATTTCAATATAGATCTTGCAAAATATCAAGAAGAGTATAAGTCATTGTTAAATGCAGCATCTGAAAATTTTGTAGAATCTTTTAAAAAGATTGAGAATCTCAAAAGTCAATGTTTACAGATTATTGAAGAAAAATTATTGAAAATAATACATGATATAATAGCTAAACTGGATATATTTGATACAACGGAGAAAGGTATATTTGAATCCAGAAGCGATGAGATATTAGGGCTTATAAGCAAGAAAGAAACTATACTAGCTGCTGAAAAATTAAAAAAGTTAGACATAGATTATAGAGATCGTTCAGGAGAAAAATATAGGGCCCTGTTACTAGAAATATCTTCTTTAAAAAAATCAATAGAATTTACAAAAATAGCATATGACGCCGTTAAAATAAGCCAGATAGAAAGGGAGATAGAGGGGGAATATAAAAGAGGAAATCTAGAAAAAGCAATAGCGAAATCGAAGGATTTGAGGGATATATTAAAAAATCAGATCTCTGAATTTTTCGAGAATATCTTATCTATAACAGGTTCCTCCATTGAAGAAGCAAAATTTATTGGCGTGGAAAATGTTGAAGTGCTGAATAATGAGATTGATAAGATAAAAGATGATTTTTATGGGGGTGCATATTATAACAGTTTAGTAGCAATCAAGCGATTGATATCACAGATTGAGAAAATGAAATTTCAGAGGCTATATGATGAGATATCGAAAGTAAAAGATATACTCTCAAAAGCCAAAGAAGATAATCTTGACATCACGAGTTCACTGAATAGTTTAGAATCTGCAAAAGATAAGTTAAAAGATAAAAACTACATAGCTACATATAATGAGATAAAAAATGCAAGACAGCGCATAGAGGAAATTATAAATTTAAGAGAGAAGCTTATTAAAGAGCTTGTTGAAACGAAAGATATGTTTTCAAAGATTTCAGCAGAAAGCATATCATTAAATATCTCTGAAAAAGAGCTTGATAGTATATCAGATTTAATTAAGAGCGATCCATTTAAAGCAGAAGCTCAATTGACAGAGTTTAAGAACAGAGTTAAAAGAGACCTTGAAGATTATGCATTAAACTTAAAATCCAAGCTGGATGAAACTATTTCAGTTTCAAAAATGTACGGAATAGATATTAAAAATTATGATATTGAATTATTAGATCAGCTTTTTGAAAATTCAGATTTTATAAATTATATATCTAGCACTAAAAAAATATATGCATTGTTAATTGAAAGCATCGAGAAAGCAATAAACTCAAAGATAAGAGATACAGAAAAAAAACTTCTGAAAGAGAGTCAGGAGGCAAGCACTATTTTAACAGAATCATTAGCCAAAATAAAAGAGTTATTAAACAATCATAGTTACACAGAGATTTACACAATTTTTAAAGAAATTGAAAATGTATTGTGGAATGAAAAAGTGAAGGAATATATCGATAAATTAAAGAGCATTGAAACAGTCGCAGAACAGTTGAGTAATGAGAATTTTGATGTATCTCAACTGAAAACTCAAATCATGATTTTGAAAATAGAATTAGAACAAAAAAATGATAATAATATAAAACAAGCATATTCTAATCTGGAAAATACCTTTGCTAAATTAAAGAGTGATATAATAGACCAGATACTGGCATATAGTAACACTATTTTGATTGTACTGAATAAATTTGGCATAGATAAAGATAGAACTCCATTTCCGCGAGCGATCTCAGAAGTTGTGGAAGAACGCAAGAATGTTAATAAAGAAGAAGCTTTTCAAAATTCTTTAATTTTAAGGAAGCAAGTTAATGAAGCATTAGAAAAAAGCGAATCATTGTTTATAGCTATATTATCTTTAAAACAGAGGGCAAGAGAAATTGACATGGCGGATACAGGAACATTAAACATCGAATTTGAACTTGAGGGCATAAAAAAAGAGTTTAGTGAATTTAATTTTGATAGATGCAAGAAGCTGATAGAAGAGTTATCTGAAAAAATGGATAATGTTATATCTTCCAGAGATATAGATGCTATAACTAAAAAAATAGAAGAAATATACAAAATATCTCAAACCGTAGGGTTTGGGGCAGAATTTGAAAACGATGCGGTTGTATTCAAAAGACTAATAAACGAAAAAAAGTTTAAAGATGCAAAAACACTGGCTGATAAAATCTTCAAAGAAACTGAACAGCAAATAGAAACTTTTTTTTCGCAGAACTTTTTAAAAATAGACAAGATTTTAGAAATACTAAAGACCGGATATTTAAGAATTCCATTAGATGAAAACGTTCTCGAAGAGTCAAAAAAATATTTTTTGAGTCGAGAGTACAGTAAGAGCTTAGAAATTTTGAAAGGATATGAAAACAAAATCAATAACATCAAATATCTTTATGATATTTTAGAGCCGGATATAAAGCTCCTTGAACAAAGAATAAGAGAAGCCAGGAACATGGAACTGTTGATAGAGGACATTGAAAAGGAGTATGAGAACTTAAAGGTACAGATTTTCTCTGGTTTATCTACAGAAATCATCAATAAAGTAAAGGCACTATTGTCCAGTATTATAGGTCGCTTAAATGAGGCAATAAATTCAATATTAAATAATGTAAGAGAAGAAATAAACAATGCAAAGTCTAGAAATGTGGACACAACGATAGTAGAAGGACTTTTATCTTCTGCAGAATTTAACCTTAAAAAAGGCAATTTTTATGAATCGTTAAAAAAAGGATTTGAAGCATTGGATGAGCTGAGAAAAACAGAAATAGAGAAAAAAATGGCTATAAAAACATTTTTAAAAGTTAAAAATGAGATCAAGACATATTCAAATATTTTAGGTAAGGGAATAATAGAGCAACAGAATGAGATAGAGCGATTAATAAGTGCTGAGAGATATACTGAATGCATTGACCGATCCCTGAAACTGTTAGATATTATTCAATATACTATTTTCCTGGTAAACAATATACAAAAAAGTTTGGATTATTCTAAGATATTGATTGCAAGGGCGCGTAATCTTAACTTAGATGCTAAAGATGCACTAAAGTTAATAGAGGAGGCCAGATCTAATTTTGTTGGTTTTAACTACGAAAACTCTTTATCTTTAATTAAAAATTCGATATATATACTTGAGAAAAGGATCTCTGGGTACCTTTTCACAAAAGAAAATGAATATCAAAAACTTTTAGCAGCATTTAAAAAATTCGCTAATTTCGAAAAAATAGAAATTAAAGTCGAAGAGCTAGAAAAAACAAATAAAGAAGATGCAGTAGCAATAAACAGCAAAAGAGATGAGCTAATTGATATAATGAAAGAAGAACTAGAAAAACTGGTTAATGAAAAGATAGCCTTACTTGAAAATTATATAGTATCCGAAAAAAAGTATGGCATATATTATCCAGAACTGATAGATAAAATAGATAAGTTAAAATCAAATGTAAAAAATTTAGAATATGAATATATCCTATCTTTTGTAGAAGAATCAAGGAAGGAGTTTGAAAGAAATATTTATGAATACATATTTAGTTTTATTAATAAAACGAAAGCAGAGATAGAGAAATATAAACTGTATGGCATAGACCTGTCGGATATACTCATTAAAGTGTCAGATTTATTGATAATGTTAGAATATACCGATTTTATAAAAATAATTGAAGAAACAAAAAATATTAGTGCTACTCTAGACTCTAGAATAATGGAAGAGATAGAAAAGAGAATGAAGAGTGAGTTTGCTGATCTGGAATTCATCAACACTAAAAACGCAAAAAATTTAAAAGAGCTAATACACACTGCATTTCAAAGTAAAGAGTACATTCAGGTTCTCAAATATTTAAGTGATGTGAAATCGGTAATTACGAGTTATGAATCTTTACTGAAAGAAGCGAGAGAAAAATTTGAAATATTAAAACAAAAGTTCTTGAAAATAAAGATAGAAAACAAAGAAACATACATATTTTTAAATCGGGCGAATGAAATAGCATTACTTATCAATAACGATCCTGAGCTTGCAATTGACAGGATTTCAGAACTATCTAAGGATATAGATATATTCATAGAGGCGCATAATAATATAATCAGTATAAACTTAGAAGCCGTTAACATCACTGAAAATGTTCTTCATACAAAACTGGAAATAATTAATAATAGTCCGGATGATACACTAAATATTCAGATCAAGATAGGTGGTATACTATCACAAAGTGAGCCCATAAATATAGAATCAATCAAAGGAAAAGACAAAAAAGAAATGGAAGCTGACTTTACGATAGCTAAAAAAACCGGAGAGCTGGAATTTATCATTACTTTTACGAATATGGATAAATCATATAAAAGTGAAATAAATATTCCATTCAACCTGGAGATTGACCCTGGCTATACAATTAAAAAAGCTACAGGCACTGAGAGATGTAGCTACTGCAGAGGCAAGATATTCAGCGGATTAGATTATGTAGAATGTGAGACTGGGGATGCAGCATATCATATTCAATGTGCAAAGAGGGCCGGTAAATGCATTGTATGCCATCGAGAATTTAATTTTGATAAAATAATATTACCTAAAGTCAGTGTAACAACATGATAAAAATAAAAGCAAGATCTGGATTTTCGAAGTCGGGGGTATATGAATCAAATGACCTGAATTTTACTTTTCCTGGCATTGTTAACATTGATTCGAAGACAGCCATAAAGTCAGAGCTGAAGTTAGTAAGAGAAGATGGCAAATTATACTTGAATGGAATACTATTGGATGAAAAAGAAATAAAGAGAAACAGGTACCTAGAGTTCTATGAAGATTTAGTGATTGTGCCAAATCTCAGCACGATATTAAAAAAGCATAGAGAATTTGTAAGATATATAATAGATTTAAGAAAAGAGATTGGGGTTAAAAAAATCATATTTGCACCATTTCTTGGCATACCCCCACAGATCCCGGTTCTGATGTATCTGGGCATTGACCTTATAGATACCTCATATACATATCTGGCTTCTAAGAATGGCTATTTATTTACGCGATATGGAGCATTCAGAGAGGATGGCAAAGTTGAAGATAATCTTAATTTAATGGCAGAATATATGCAAGAAACGAGGGATGCGATAAACAGAAACAAGCTTAGAGATCTTGTTGAATCTTTGCCGGACCTGACTGCCAAATCTCTGTTAAGGATAACTGACCTATTTTATTATAAAGAAATTGAGCCTTTTTATCCGGTCTGGGAAAAAGAATTAAATGCAGTGCAGTATGATGCACTTTTCCGCCCAGATATAAAAAGATTTATAGAACGTGTTAATGAAAGATATCATAAGCCTGAATTATACAATACTCTGTTATTGTTACCATGCTCCGCTAAAAAGCCGTATTCAGACTCAAAATCACACCGATTTTTCAGAAATTTGATAGAGGATACCGGTAAGATGGTCCATGAAGTAATTGTAACTTCACCTCCGGCAGTTGTGCCTCGAGAACTGGAAACGGTCTATCCAGCGCAAAATTATGATATCTCAGTAATAGGGTACTGGTATCAGGATGAGATCAAGCTGATTAGAGAGCAATTAAAGAAGTATATAGAAAATAACAGCTATGAGAATATTATTGCATATCTGCCAGAAGATCTAGAATTTGTAAGAGATGTGCTAGAAAGCTATGGGGCAAAGATAATAATCGGAAATCTCCGGGATCCTGAAAATATAAAAGCTCTGAAAGATTTTATATTAGCCTCGAATTCTCCGCCTATTTCAAGAAAGTATCAGATTAAAGAGGAAATAAAAGCTGTTATCAGGTATCAGTTTGGGGACAGTTTTGATCCTATACTGGAAAAATTAAAAATTGCTGGAAGATATCCGAACATAGACATTTTACTGGATAATGATCATTTTATGCATTTTAACAGAGATAAAGGAATGGTAACTTTAAGTTTAAAGGCAGCAAAAATTCTGGCAGATAAGCGCAGATACAGTGTTACCATAGAAAATTTCGAGCCTAAAGGCACGGTCTTTGCGGTAGGAGTGCTTGATGCTACGGAAGATATACGCAAAGAGGATGAGGTTGCAATAATCATTGATGGCAAAGTAGTGGGCGCTGGCACTGCAAAGATGAATTATGCAGATCTGCGAGCGCAAGATTATGGGGAAGCGATAAAAATCAGGGCTTTTAAAAGATAAAAAATAAGAAAAATTTGAAATGTCAATAAAAACATTGAGAGAGGATTGATATGAAAAAATATGAAAATAGGATAATACTGGCACTGGATGTAGTAGATGCTGAAAAAGCCATTAAGATCGCCTCAGAATTAAGAAATTATGTAGATGCAATCAAAATAAACTATCCATTGATATTAGCTCAGGGACTTAACTTCATAAATAAATTAACAGTGCTGAACGATGTGATATGTGACATAAAACTTGCAGATATACCAAATACCAACAAACTCATTGTCCAGGAGATCAAAAAATATAGTGTATCCGGAATAATAGTTCATGGTTTTGTAGGCTCAGATTCTGTAAAAACGGCGGTTGAAGAGTTCGATGGGAGAGATGTGTTTGTAGTTGCAGAGATGAGTCATCCCGGCGCTTTAGAATATATGCAGCCGCACAGTGAGAAGATTGCCATTATGGCAAAAGAAGTAGGCGCAGCGGGAATAATAGTACCTGCTACCAGACCTGAGCGAATAAAGATGTACAGGAATCTTGTCGGGAACTTAAAAATTTTAACGCCTGGTGTTGGTGCACAGGGTGGAGATGCAAAATTGGCAATTGCTAATGGTGCAGATTACATAATAGTGGGTAGATCACTATACGAATCTAAAGATCCTGTAGCAACAGCTAAAAGCTTAATATTTTCCATAAAATAAGCGATATAGATCAAAAAAGAGCATTTAAAAAATGCTTGATCGAAGCACAATAAAGTTAAAATAGTATAAATAATACTGCACAGTGAATGCTGATAGTCAGATATGGCGAAATAAGTTTAAAAGGCAGAAACAGGGAAGTTTTTGAGGATAAGTTAGTGGAGAATATTCATAAACACTTGCTCAGAGAAGGGCAATCAGCAATCATCAAAAAATATCGGGGCAGAATATTAGTATATACTGCAGCAGATCCAAATATTTTAAAAAATGTGCTGGGAATTGTTTCGATATCAGAAGCAGTAGAAACAGACCTGGACCTTGACAGAATATATGAGCATATATACAAGCTAATAAAATTAAAGAACCCCAGAACATTCAGGATCTCCACACAGAGACTGTGGAAAGGCTTCAAATATACTTCTGTTGAGCTAAACAATATTTTTGGAGAAAAGGTAATAACTGATTTTGGCTTAAAAGTAAGCCTGAAAAACCCGGAACTGGAAATAGGAATAGAGATCACAGATTCTCATGCCTATATCTTTTCAGATCGAATTCCTGGATTTGGAGGGTTGCCTGTTGGCATAGAAGGTACTGTAATTGCACTGTTCTCTGGGGGCATAGATTCCCCAGTGGCAGCTTGGATGGTTATGAAAAGAGGTGCTAAAGTTCTGCTCCTGAATTTTTACCATAACCAAGAGCAGTTACAAAAAGTAAAAGAGATTGCACATATTTTAGATCGATATTCTCCAGATCCCATTGAGTTTATAGCAGAAGACCATGGTGCTTTGCTCAACAATTTTGTACATAACCTATATTATATAAAAAAGCAGAGATGGACATGCGTATTTTGCAGATATTCAATGCTGAAAAGAGCAGAGGAACTATCCCGTGATAAAAATGCACTTGCAATAGTCACAGGTGAATCTTTAGGGCAGGTAGCATCCCAGACATTGAATAATATTAATGTTGAGTCAAGTGCAGTAAATATTCCTATCTTAAGGCCACTGATTGGATTGGATAAAATTGAGATCGAGAACATAGCCAAAAAAATAGGTACATACGAAAAATCTATAGTAGCAAAAGGTTGTGGTTGCCCATTCTTGCCAGAGTATCCAGTTACCAGAGCGGATTTTGAATCATTTAAAAAGATTGAAACTCAAGCGTTTGCCAAACGAGATGTGCCTGTAGTGAAAATAGAAAAGGAAAGCAAACATACCTGCTAAATTACCTTTCCTATCAAGTACACATTCTTTGCATCTATTATCTCAACATCATAAAAATTATTTATTTTTACATTTTTCAGTATTATTGGCCTGTATCCTTCGCTTCTTGCTAAAAAATAGCGTTTACCAGGCTCTGTAACCAGTGCTTTGTGCACGGTTCCTATTAATTTTACGTTATTTTCTTCACTTATCTTCAAATGAATCTGGGTTAAAATCCTGGACCACTCTTTTACTTTCCTCTGAAGTATCGGTTTAAGAGTATATGCTGCAGTAAGAGGCCTAGGTGAGAATCTTGTAATATTCAAAATGTCAGGTTTGATATCCTGCACGAGCTTAACGCTTTTTTCAAACGATTCATCAGTTTCGGTGGGATAACCAACTATGATGTCAGTAGAGAATGTGAAATGGCTGAATCTTGCTTTAAATTTAGAAACAATATTATAGAAATCGGAGACTGTATACTCTCGTTTCATATCATTTAATACAGAATCATCGCCAGATTGCACCGGCAAATGAATAAACTTGAATATTTTCTGGCTTTCATATACTTTCAGCAATGGCTCTAATATAGTAGATGTTTCTTTAGGCTCCATCATACCCACTCTTATCCTATATTCCCCCGGGATCTGGATGATCTTATTTAACAGTTCAGGCAAGTCTGTGCCCCTGTCTTTTCCATATGCTGCAGTGTCCTGAGCAGTAATCCTTATCTCTTTATGCCCCATGGAAACAGATAGTTCTACCTTCTTTATAATATCCTGTTCTGGATAGCTTTTTAGATATCCCCTCGCAAGTTTGGTAATGCAATAGGTACATTTTCCCAGACATCCTTGGGCTATCGGTATTGCAACGGGAGAATCGCTGCCGATACCTTTGAGATCTAAATTCATGTTTAATAATTTCAATGTGCCGTTTAGTTCTTTTGGTGTGATTGTTTCGTATTGTGAAGATAGATTTTTTTTGATGGCGGGCAGGCAACCGCTTATTACCATTTTTTTATTATATTTTTTCAGCTCTTCAATTCTTTTTAGCATATGATTTTCAGTGTGCTGAATAACGATGCAAGTGCCGATTAAAATAATATCTGCATCTGCAGGATCAAGAGCCTGTTCATATCCATTTTTTCTGATCGCTTCATCTATCTGGGCAGTTTCAGCTTTGTTCATCGTACAGCCATAAGACTCTGTATATATTTTCACGGTGTTCTCATCTACGCATTAATGATGATTCAATAAGCATCTATTAGTAATTAATTTTTTCATTTCTCTAAATCATAGAATTAATATTTGCTTTATTATGAATATGCTCAGCTTAATTGAACTGTGAAAGATTATTGAGCTGGAATGGGAACTGTTTGAAAAGCTTTGGTTCAAATTGTTTTTGAGTAAACCTATATTTTAAAAGCATACAGAAATAACCTGATAGTTATGTTATATTTCGTTCACTAAAAATTCTAATACCTTTAAAAAAATAGCATTATAATTGACAATATAATCATAAGTTTTATATAAATAGATATTAATTACTGTAGTTAGGGATGAATCATGGTAACAAAAGAATCTAAACAGGAAGACTGGTTTGAAAAATTACAATCAGACTTAAATAAAAAATCGGAAGAGATCTTAAAAGGATATAATTTAGAAACAGACAAGAAAAGAAACATAAATATAGAAATGGTTCAGGATCTCTGGAAAATATACCTTAAGTTCGTCGATGTAAACGTGCACTTTACCTTAGATCCACCAGCCACGAACTGGGCCTCTTTTACTGATTATCCTACTAACTGGAAAATCAGGGATGAATATAACTTTGGAGCTTTGAACAGCATCTCTTTTGTAGACACCACGAGAGAAGATGATAGAACTGGCGACGCACTAAAGATGATATATGAGCTAGGTCCTGAGGGAGAGAAGATTAAGATTACCTTCGAGTTTTTTGAAGGCGAAAAGTATTACAAATATTCTGGCTGGAAAAGAACATACGCAAAACATACATTGTACGAGAACCTGGTATCTAAATCCTCTATCGATGAGATACATAATGTTCTCTCTGATCTCATACTTAAATGGTACGAATCTCACTTAAAGAGAGACAGAAACTTGCTCATAAACCACATAAAAGAAAAGTACCCAATAAGCGAGAGTTTTACAGAATAATCTTTTTTATTTTTTTAATATGTTTCCGTACCTGAAAGAACTTGTATACCTTTATCTGTAATATAGTATGGTCTAATTTTTCTAGAATGATTGGTTCTTCTCATTTTTATAACAGACATAGTCAATCTCAGTTCATCTGCACGCTCGATATATTTTAAGAGAATGACTCCATCTACTACATACTCTATCAGTCCATCTCTAGAGCTTGATGGATTTTTTGGATCTACTTCTGCAGTAATAATCGATGTTGCACCAGATTCCTTAATAGCTTTTACCAGTGAAAAAATGCCTTTTCTCTTATCTGCTTCAGTATCAAAAAGCATGCTTAACAGTGACACTGAATCCAATACTACTCTTTTTGCACCAAATTCTCTTATTTGCTCTGGAAGGTCACTGTTTATCCTCTCTACTGTGTTTAAGGCAGATTCTGGATCAAGCTTTATCACTAATAGCTTCTCCTCTTTAATATAAGGAGCTATGTCCCAGCCATAAGAGCTTGCATTTTTTGCAATATCATCCTTGTTTTCTTCCAGGCTTATATAGATTCCTTTTTCACTGTTTATCAATCCTTCCCATATAAATTGCAACGCTAACGTTGTTTTTCCAGTTCCGAACTCCCCCAGTACTGCAACACACTGATGCTCTGGAATACCACCATCTATCATATCGTCAAGTCCGTTTATGCCCGTTTTTATTTTCATACTTTTCACCTGATCCGTTCAGTATCTACTACTACAAACCCTCTTTTATTGTTTAGAGAGGTATCAAACCTTACAATCTTCTCCTCTTCTAAGTGAGATAAAACCCCATTAAACTTTAAAACATACATATACCTCGAACGTATATAATATTTCTCATATCCCTGCCATCTAAATACAATTACACCATCAACGGTATCATATAATATTGCTTCTAAACGTTTATCTACTACTGCCTCTGCTAGCATTAGATATGTTATTCCATTCCTGGATTTTGTAAATCTTTGCAGGCCCTTAATAATGTCTATAACAGCGCTCTGTTCTATGTACGGAGATATTATAAGGTCAGTTAATGAGTCTATAATTACTATGCTATCATCTCCGTTTTCATTTATATAGTCTACAAATTCGCTGAGCAGATCCCTCTCTTCTTTAAAGATTGTACTTTTTTCTCCAATCCAGTTTTTAGGCACTTTGCTCCTTTTAAAATATAATCTAGAAAAATCTTTGAAAATAAGTGTTTTCTTAAAATCTGATATAAAATCCTGGTCAAAGATAAGATCTATATTTCTTTCAATCTCCTCTCTCGACCTTGAAAAGGAAATATAATGTGTATTCTTGGGAATATGTACTATATTTCCATATTTTTCGTAATCTCTTGCTTTATTTTCTCTCAGAGAGTCACTGAGTTTTATCGCTGATGTTAAAGCAAATTCTAAAGCGCCTGCACCAGGCTCTCCAGTCAGAATTATCATAGAGCCATTAGGTAACCCACCCTTTACGATACTGTCAAAGTCTGGGACCTCTGTCGGAATTTTAATTTTTAGGTCCATTTTTTATCTCACTCCATAAACTTTCTGCCGCTAATTCTATAGATCTCCTTGAATTATAATGCGGAACAAAACCATAACTTTTGATTTTACTTATATCCAGGATCATAACCTTAATGTCTCCGATCCATCCTCTTCCATCTTTACCTCCAGTAAATTTAAAAGCTACATTTTTTAAGTTCATTGCTTTTACAACAATACTGGCAATATCTTTTACATTGATATAATCTTCAGAACCTATATTAAATATCTCAACAAACTCTTTTTTGTGCTCGAATCCAAAAATCATAGCATCGATACATTCCTGAATATATAGATATGATTTAGACTGTGAACCGTCGCCCAGGATCTCTAAACTATCTGGATTTAAAAGAAGTTTATGAATAAAATCATATATGACACCATGGGTACCGTGTTCTCCTACAATGTTGGCAAATCTGTATAGCACAGAGCTTAATCCATAATTCTGAGAATAGGCAGTTATATATGCCTCTGCAGCCAGTTTTGACGCTCCATACATAGATATAGGTATTAACGGCCCATAATTTTCAGGTGTAGGCATTAATTTAGCCTCTCCATATACCGTAGAACTGGAAGTGAAAATAATGTTTTTTACATCCTTGACTCTCATAGCATCTAACAAATTTAAGGTGGCTATTACGTTCTGTTTTAAATGAATATCTGTATCTGAAGCTCCAATTCTGACATCCGGATTTGCAGCTAAATGAAAGATTATGTCAATATTTTCAAGAGCAGGATTTATATCTTCCTTTACCAAAAGATCTCCCTTGATAAACTTAAAGTTTTTTAAGTTCATATAATCTTTCAAAAGATCAATATTTCCACTACTTAAATTATCTAACACTACTATATTATTACCTTTTATTAACCTTGCCACCAGATTACTGCCTATAAAGCCTGCTCCACCAGTAATTAATATATTTTTATTTTTAATCATACTTGCTCACCAGCACATAATGATCTTTTTCATAAGGTTCAATATTTATAGTTTCTTTTACATTCTTTAATTTCTTTCGCTCTATCTCAAGAACTTGCTTTGCAGATTTAGTCACATCTATCGCTTTTGTTTTAAGTGCCAGGATTCCATACCCTCCATTTGATAGAAGCCTAACATTTTTATTAAATATCTCTGTCTGATTTTTCTGAGCTATATCCTGGTAAACGATATCTATATTTTTTATAAAAAATTCATATTT
This sequence comes from Thermoplasmatota archaeon, assembly GCA_031961865.1. Classification (GTDB taxonomy): domain Archaea; phylum Thermoplasmatota; class Thermoplasmata; order Thermoplasmatales; family ARK-15; genus JAVRLB01. Next base: position 23,038 of record JAVRLB010000004.1, read on the forward strand.
TTCAGGATGATTCGCATCTTCTAATATAGGGTACACATTTTTTCTTTGCTCTGCGAGACTCAATAATGATTTAAAAGACCTCACAGATTTTTCAATAGCAAATATGTTTCCATCAACACAGATGTCTGATAAAAAAGAAACAGTATTTCCAAATGAGGCTCCGAGATATAATATGTTTGAATTTTTCTTAAAAGGAAAAAGTCCCATATTTTTGTACAGAGCAGCGGATAACTTACTTTTATATGGATCCCAGTACCTGTATTCTTGATTATTTATCTTTAATACTCTCTCCCCGAACAGAGACCCATGCGAATAATTTAGAGTGTATAAGTCTCTATTATGCTCAAAGACACCAAAATATCGTTTTGAAAGGATCATAGCAGAGATGATATATCATACACGTTTTTATAAATGTTTTGATGTTTAGATGCAGTCAAATCTCCGTTGATAAAAACAAGATTTTGATCATCGAAACATGAAATATAGACTTTGCATGTCACTTAAATTTAGCTGGTTTCTCCACCCTTGAACAGGTATGTAAATTTTAAAGTCTTACCATAATAAAATTTATATATGATCGTGAATAATGTCTTACTGTGTCTTTTTCAGTACCTGGAAATATAATAATCAGAAAGTTCAATGTAGAATCACTTTCTAGTATAATAAAAATAGCGGATATGAGTTTGGATGAAAAGTATTCTATTGACCTCTTTCTTGATATATATAGTGACTGGCCTGAGGGATTTTTAGTAGCAGAAATGAATAATACTATAGTAGGATTTTTAGCTGGAGCTAGATTATCTGCAAAAGAAAGTAGAATATTGATGCTAGCTGTAAATCCTAATTATCAAGGATTAGGAATTGGATCTAAACTAATTGATAACTTTGAAGCGCTTTCCATAGCCAATGGTATCAGAACAATAAGATTAGAAGTTCGCGTTTCAAATTATAAAGCAATCCAGTTTTATCAAAAAAGAAAATATGTAATTGCGAATATTATTCCGCATTACTATACTAACAACGAAAATGCATTTTTAATGTGGAAAATCCTTATTTTTTAAAATAATGGTATTTTTCCTTGCATTAATTCCATTGTTAGATTACTAATATTTGCGAGATAGCTGTCCGCAATACTTTCAAACTCTTTTTTATATTTATTAATATTTACATTCGCATTGGGTACAACCTGTATGCTTGCAACCTGTGGTTCGTCAATTGGTTTTCCGATCTGCGATACGATCCTGACATTTACTTCTTTTAGATCGCCACCGGCAGTTTCGTAGATTTTGTCCGCAATTTTGAATGAAAGTATATTGTAAAGCTTGCCTACATGTGTTACTGGATTCTTACCCGCAGAAGCTTCCATGCTCATCGGGCGGTAAGGAGTTATTAAACCGTTTACTCTGTTGCCTCTGCCTACTGAACCATCATCTCCATTTTCCATAGATAGACCGGTCACGGTTATATAGTAGCTCGAGAATTTTTCAAGATCTGCAGTATTGACAAATATATTTACTTTCTTGTCCGTAAACTTTCTAGAGTAATCGAGCAGTTTTTCTTTAAGCTCTGCCTTTGAATTATTGTATTCTTTCGGAGAAGCTAATCTCTTTCCAACATATGCTGCAGCGACAGTGAGATTTATTACATCTTTATTTCTCACACCCATAACTTTTATATCATATCCTATTTCTGGCATGGTCTCTTTTAACTTACCATTTATGTATTTTTCAGTCTCTAACGTGAGCTTATCAGTTTCTGAAAACGGTGCATAACCAACTCCGAAGGAAGTATCATTTGAAAGATTCTGTTGAGAATACAGAGAAGTTAGATCCACTGATCCTTGCCCAATTTTGCAATCTATTATAACATCTTCGTCAGTGTCCAGATCTTTAAAATTATTTTTTAAATATTCTCTGGCAGCTTTTAGCGCTATAGTTCGGTATGGTATCCTATCATTATTTACCTTAGTAGTAGCACGCCCAACCAGTAATATATAAATAGGTTCCAGCATATTTCCTCCACCAAATTCCGGTTTACTCTGCCCACCCACAACCTGAGTTTCATCAGTATTGTGATGTAGAACCTTTCCATAGTTTTTATAATAATAGTTACTTAATGCTCTACTAACAGATTCAGATAGTGCATCGGCTACGCTATCAGGATGTCCTATTCCTTTGCGCTCTACCAGCTCTACGTCTCGTTCAATAACCGCTTTTTGATCATTTTCTTCTACAACTATATTTCTAGGCATTTTTATTTTCCTCCTAGTGAATAAAAAGATATATAATTCTTCAAGTTTTAAATTTTTCGGTGCAATCACAGCTAAAATCTGAGACCATAAATATCCAGCAACTTAGTAAATTTCTTGGTTTCAGCGATAAAAGCTAGGCCTTCTTTGGTGATTTTGTAGCTGTTGGATCCATTTATTTCTTCGATCAATTTTTTTTCTTTTAATATTCCCATATATGTACTCAATCTCGTATATGGCACATTCACCTTTTTTAAAATATCCCCTATCTTTTCATCTCCTTCTTCCAGACTGGTCAAGATTTCAAGCATTATTCCTATTTCAGTCCTGTTTTTTCTCATTTGCTCCCCTTAAAAGTACAATGTATAGTGGTACAAAAAACATTATTACGCCTGCACTTAAAAACAACATTGATAATATTTGAATTGTGCCATTATTCACAATAACATTAAACATGTTCAATCCAACAGAAATAATAAACAACAAAAACGAAGAAAATACTACAAGTGAATAAAATTCTTTGGTTTTTTGTTTCAGTATAATGATGCTGTTATAAACAAGGAAATAAAGAGAAAGCACGAGCAAAAGATTATAAACGATCATCAATGGTAACGCTGCTAATATTATCTCTTTTCTGAAATACTGAATATATATAACAAAAAATGCCAAAGTCTCAAAAATAGTTGAATAAACTATAAAATCGTAATTGTAAAAATAGCTCAGCATAGAAAATAAGAAGCTTAAGGAAAAAAAGAGATAAGTCGATAACAATATATAGAATGATCTCCTCTTTAGTTTGTTAAACGCCACAGAAAGTAATAGTGTTGAAAATATTGATATTGCAAATCCGAATATGGAAGCAAATAAAAGTATATAGTTCATAAGCAGACAATATCTAATACAATATATAAATTTTTATTATCATCCAAATTTACAGCAAATTCATCTCATAATCTTCAGCATCGTGATCTATTACCTTTTAACTTAACGCAAAAACGATTTTTTAAATATTACGATGCAATTTAACATCTTAGGATAAAAGGGCGTGTGGCCTAGCATGGATAGGGCAACGGCCTCCTAAGCCGTAGATCAGGGGTCCAAATCCCCTCACGCTCGCTATACAGCAAATAAAAAATTTCTTTTATATTACTTATTTTTTTAAAAATGCAGATCCTTGATACAATGAATATTTCTCCAATATCAAAAGATCTCTTGATGAGCATTTATCAGTTTTGTGGTTGTTGTAATAGGATATTTTCTCATGTTTTTAGATCTTACATATCTCAGAGATATCAAATTTTAGCTTTTTTCAATATCGATATCTTTTATGATATTCTTAGAAAACTGTTCTATTGCATAATATGTTAATTTGAATAATCTATATATCATATACTGTTGATTAAAATAAAGTATAAATTCCCCTCATCTTTGAAATTTTTTTATTTGTATATAAGATATATTTTTTTATAAAATCGTTTAATATTAATATTTTAAGAAATAAAATGTCGATAAAATTTTTTTTATAACTTTAATATAAATTTTATGTACATTTTCTTTATTAAATTAGATAAAAAATAAAAAACACTATTTAAACAATATACAGAAATAAGATAATATTTAAATATTGGTAATCCATTAACTAATTGGTGAATTTTATATGGTTGTAGATTATACATCTGCTTTACTGGCGATATCGGCTAGCATAGCCATTGCTGGTGGACTGATAGGTACTGGTCTTGCTCAACAAGGTATTGGTGCAGCAGGTATGGGTATAATTGCAGAGAAACCAGAAAAATTTGGACAGGTGCTATTTTTCTTTGTTATTCCTGAAACCCTCTGGATTATCGGATTTGTGCTCGGTATAATTTTGTTGATGCATATCCTATAAGCGGGATAAGTATGTCTCTTGAAAATATAATACAGGAAATAGAAAATCGCAAAGCTGTAGAAATCAACAAAATTGCGGATGAGTACACTAAAAAGATTAACGATGTGATGGTTCAGAAGGAGAAAAAAATAAATGAAATAAAAGACCTATATTCCAGGAAAAAAAGTGAAGAAGCACTTTCAATAGAAAAAAGAGAACTGGATGCTGCCGAATTTGAAGCAAAGAAGATTGTAAGAGATAAAGTTGCAGAGCTTATAAATGCCAATGTAGATAAAGGAGTTATTATCTTGGAGAATCTTAGGAATACAGAAGAATACAAAGAGATCTTGAACAAGATGATCCAGGTTTCTAAAAAACTTTTAGGTACTAATTGTACAGTCAGAGTAAATCCCGCGGACACAAACTTGATCACTGACAGTTCAGTAACTATTGTGAAGGATAACGTTGACAAGTATGGTGGAATCATTGCAGAATCAGAAGACAAAGAAGTGGATCTTACAATTTCTTCAATTATTAAAAATCTGAGAGAACGCATAGCTATGGAATTATCTAATATTGTGGGTGAACATTAGATGGATTCAACATATTCAGGTGCATATGGGCGCGTAAAAGTTTATCAGACCGAGTTTTTATCCTCCGATTTTATTAACCATCTTATAGAGCTCAACAGCCTGGATGATATTATGCATGCACTTTCTTCAACGTCATATCAAGAAGATATTACCTCTCTTATCTCTTTATATAAAAATCCAGATCTGTTAGAGATGGTTCTTAACAGGCACCTCATAAAAAAAAATAAGATAGCTATGTTTGCCATGCCTCCATTGTCTAAAGACTTGCTGAAGGTTTATTTTTCTAAATGGGATATCGAGAATATCAAATCGATATTGTCTTCGAAGTTGCTTGGCTATAACTTAAAAGAGAATGAATCTTTTCTAGTTAGTTTCAGGGATATTCCTATGGGAATATTCGGGGGAACTATTTCATACGAAGATTATAAAATAGTTATGTCTCAGGATTCTATTGAAGATATTGCTAACTACTTATCTAAATTTGGGTATGGTTCTATTTTGATTCAGTATATTGATACATATAGAAAGACTGGAGATATCTCTAAGATGTTATCTTCTCTAGATACCTATTTCTACACTAAATTAATGGAGAGTTTAAAATATTATCGAGGCGATGAAGGACCTTTAATCAGATACTTTAGGGAGGATATAGATACCAAGAATTTGATGATGATCCTCAAATCTAAAGATCTTGGAGTAAAGTATGCAGATATTGCTGGCAATGTAATTCCCTATGGTAATTTGTCGGTTTCATACATGGAAGAACTATATAAAAGCGAGAATGTTGAAGATATATGCAATAAATTAGAATCTAAATTTATATTTGATAAAGCGTTAAATACTTATCAGAAGACAGGTCAATTAAGCGGCTTTGAAATTGAATTAAGAGCTGGAATCTATAAGAGGTATCTAGAGATATTATCATCTCAATCATTATCTATTGGCTCTATTTTTGCATTTATATTAAGGTCAGAGATTGAAAGGCAGAATTTAAGAGCTATAGTTGTCGGAAAAAATTATATGTTAGAAAAAGAGAAAATAGCAGAGCTTATAATAAAAGGGTGAATAAGAATGTCTAAAATCCAGGAAGATGGAAAGATCGCAGTAATAGGCGAGAGAGCCTTGGCTTTAGGATTTCGATTAATAGGATTAGAGCATTCTTATATATATGAAGGAGCAGATGGGATAAATAAATTTTTAGAACTTTATAAATCGAATGAATATTCATTGATCATGCTATCAGAAAGTTTAAAGCAGTATATGGATAAGAGGTTAATAGAGTCCATAGAGCTTTCTACTAAACCTCTTGTAGTCTTTATTCCATTATTAAAAAGTGGTGAAGAAGAATCTGTAAGCAGTCTAGCAAAGAGGATACTAGGTGTAGATATAGGAAGGTGAATTATTATGGGTAAAATTGTAAGAGTTTCTGGGCCGGTGGTAATTGCTGAGGACCTGGAAAAAGCGAAAATGTATGATGTAGTTAGAGTTGGATCGTTAGGATTAATTGGCGAGGTTATACGAATTTCGGGAGATAAAGTGACAATACAGGTGTATGAAGATACCAGCGGTATAAGACCTGGCGAGCTTGCTGAAAATACAGGAAAACCGTTATCTGTGCAGCTTGGCCCTGGATTGTTAACTTCCATTTATGATGGAATACAGAGACCGCTGGATGTTATAAGAAAAGAAAGTGGAAACTTTATAATGAGAGGATTAACTGCAAATCCATTAAACGAGGAAACATTATGGGAATTTGTGCCGGTTGTAAAAAAGGGAGATAAAGTTGTAGAGGGGCAGATCATAGGCACTGTTCAAGAAACCAGCTTGATTATGCATAAGATAATGGTTCCATTCGGAATGAATGGCGTTATTGATGAGATCAATGCTGGTAAATACAAGGTTTCAGATACTATTGGAATATTGAAAACCAGCTCAGGGTCTGTCAATTTAAGACTTAAACAGGATTGGCCAGTGAGGATTGCAAGAAGAGTGTTTCAAAAACTGCCACCATCAATACCTCTGGTTACAGGGCAGCGTGTAATAGACACTTTTTTCCCGGTGGCAAAAGGGGGTACGGTAGCTGTCCCAGGTCCTTTTGGATCTGGAAAAACAGTAGTACAGCACCAGCTTTCTAAGTGGGCAGACAGCAACATAGTTGTATATGTAGGCTGTGGAGAGCGTGGTAATGAGATGACTGAGATCCTGACAACTTTTCCTGAACTAAAAGATCCTAAAAGCGGAAAACCTTTAATGGAGAGGACAGTGCTGATTGCAAATACATCTAATATGCCAGTTGCTGCAAGAGAAGCCAGTATTTATACGGGAATAACTATTGCAGAATATTACAGGGATATGGGTTATGATGTTGCGATAATGGCGGATAGTACCTCCAGATGGGCGGAAGCATTACGTGAGATATCTGGCAGGCTAGAAGAGATGCCCGGAGAAGAAGGTTATCCAGCGTATCTTGGAAGAAAGGTATCTGAATTTTATGAGAGATCTGGTAATGCGGAAGTAATCGCTCCAGATCACAGGTTTGGATCTATAACAATTGTAGGTGCAGTATCTCCGCCAGGAGGAGATATTTCAGAGCCAGTATCTCAAAACACGCTTCGAGTAACGAGAGTGTTCTGGGCGTTAGATGCATCTTTAGCATCAAGAAGGCATTTCCCATCTATAAACTGGTTAAACAGTTACTCATTATATCATGATGTATTAGCAAAATGGTATAACAGCAACATTGCATCAAACTGGAACGATCTTTATTCAGAAGCAATGAACATTTTACAGAAAGAGGCAGAATTGCAAGAGATAGTACAGCTTGTTGGATACGATGCACTTCCTGATAAAGAAAAAGTGATATTGAACATTGCAAAGATGATAAGAGAGGATTTTCTACAGCAAAGTGCTTTTGACGATGTTGATACATACTGTTCATTAAAGAAACAGTATCTGATGTTGAGCACCATATTAGAGATGGGTAAATACCAGAACAGTGCGGTTGAGAGAGGTATAGAAATATCTAAGATTCAGGCAGTGCCGGTAAAAGAGAAGATTTCCAGAATGAAAGAAGTAAAAGAATCAGATATTGATGCCTATCAAAAATCGTTGTCAGAAGAGATAAAATCTTCATTTGAAACTTTGATGGGGGTTTAAAAGATGGTAGATGTAAGTTATAAATCTATTTCGCAGATCAGCGGGCCACTGTTATTTGTTGAAAAAGTAGCAAATGCAGCATATAACGAGCTGGTAGAAATCACACTGGAAAATGGAGAGACTAGGACCGGGCAGGTACTTGATACCAGTTCAGGGCTGGCAATTGTACAGGTATTTGGTCCTACATCAGGTATGAATCCGGGCAGCACCAAGGTTAAATTTTTAGGGCATACAGCAAATGTTTCAGTTTCTGATGAGATGTTAGGAAGAATATTTAACGGTTTGGCTCAGCCTATAGATCATGGTCCTGCAATTTTAACAAAAGAGCGATTCGAAGTGGTTGGAAACGCAATCAATCCATATGCCAGGGAAGAGCCATCTGAGTTTATAGAAACTGGAATATCTTCAATAGACGGCATGAACACGCTTGTCAGAGGCCAGAAATTGCCAATCTTTTCTGGAAGCGGGTTGCCGCACAACATGATTGCTGCGCAGATAGCCAGGCAAGCAAAGGTGCTTGGCAAGGAAGAGAACTTTGCAGTGATATTTGGTGCAATGGGTATTACCAGTGAAGAAGCAAACTATTTTGTCAATGAATTTAAGAATACAGGAGCTATTTCAAAATCGGTCATGTTTTTGAATCTATCATCGGATCCATCGATGGAGCGAATCATTTTACCAAGAATGGCATTAACGACAGCAGAGTATCTTGCCTATGAAAAAGACCTGCACATTTTAGTAATATTAACAGATATGACCAACTATTGTGAAGCATTGCGAGAGATTTCGTCTGCAAGAGAGGAGGTACCTGGCAGAAGAGGGTATCCTGGGTATATGTACACGGACTTGAGCACTATTTACGAACGTGCAGGCAAGATTATTGGCAAGAAAGGATCTATTACACAGATCCCGATTTTAACGATGCCGAACGATGATATAACACATCCAATTCCAGATCTAACAGGTTATATAACAGAAGGGCAGACAGTGCTTTCAAGAGATTTACAGAGAAAGGGAGTATATCCCCCAATAGACGTTTTACCGTCTCTATCAAGGCTCATGAATCAGGGTATAGGCAGTGGCAGGACCAGAGAAGATCACAGGGGTGTTGCAGATCAGTTATATTCTGCGTATGCAAATGGTAAGGATCTGAGATCGTTAAGTGCAATTGTAGGAGAAGCTGCATTGGGAGAGCAGGACAAGTTATATCTGAAATTTGCAGATGAATTTGAGAAAAGGTACGTAAATCAGGGTCTGTATGAAGACCGCACCATTGAAAACACATTATCGCTGGGCTGGGAACTGCTTTCAATGTTACCAGAAGAAGAGATGAAAAGAGTGAAGAGAGATCATATTAAAAAATATGGAAAATGGAGTAAAGAATAATGGTTAATCTGGATATAAGGCCGACAAGAATCGAGCTCATTAAAACTACTAGAAGAATTAAATTTGCAAAGCGAGGTCTGGACCTATTAAAAATGAAAAGATCGTCATTGGTAATGGAATTTTTCGCAATAAGCAGGACTGTAAAAGGTATGCGTGAGAATCTTCGAAACGATGTTTTGGAGGCGATGGAAAGGCTCAGGATGGCAGAAATTCTTCATGGAGCGATGGCCATAGAGCTTATTGCATATATGACTTCAGAATCCAAAGTATCGGTTAATTCGAAAAATGTGATGGGTGTGCGAATTCCTGAACTGAAGATCAGCGATCAGAAAACAGTATTGTCCAATTTATACAGAGCTACCTCTGTGCCGGTATCCATTAACGATGCCATAAATAAATTTGAGAAAGTGTACAATCAGTTACTGGACATAGCTGAAAAAGAGAATTCCATGCGCAAGTTATTGTATGAAATAGACAAAACCAAGCGCAGGGCCAATGCAATTGAAAACGTTTTAATTCCAAGCCTGGTAGATACAGCAAAATATATAAGAATGAGGCTTGATGAGATTGAGCGAGACACGTTTATAACCTTAAAAACCATTAAAAAGAAGATGGTCGAAAAACAGAGCGCTGAGGCGGGTGATTAATATTTATAATTACAAAGATAAGTGGAATTATAAAAGGTATCAGAACATTCCAATATCCAATGAGAATATGAGGAAATTCAGAAAGATCAGAATTATCACGATGATTTTTAATTTTACGGCGACGTTGATACTATTACTTATAATTTTGTTGGGGGTGTTATAATATTATGGATGATTTAGAAGCTTTAAAAACTATTAAAGAAAGAGAGCTTGCAATTGAAAAAGAGATACGTGAGTTTAAAATTGAACAGGAACAGAAATTTAACGATCTTAAAAAAGAGGCAGAGCTTGAGATTAAGAATATTGAGAAAAGTGAGATAGATGCCTATACTAATCATATAAATAAAGTTAAAGCAGAGATTTCCAAGAAGGTAGAAACAATAATAAATGAAGCTAAGAAAAAGGCAGAATCTAAATCGATAGCCATTTCAGATAGTGATCTGAAGAATATTGTAACTAAGCTATTAAACGAGTATTTAGAAGTTGGTTAAAATGGTTTTAAAGCCCGAAAAGATGGACAGGTTCAGGATCATAGGTTCTAACAGCAAGAAAGAGGAGATTATATCTGCCATACATGATGTGGGAATTGTGCAGCTGGAACAGGTTGCAGTAGATATAAATGCCATGCTAGAACCCGGGAAAATGGGAGAAAGCTACAAAATATTAAATGATTATCTACAGAAATTCAAAGGATTTGAGAATTTATTGCCACCCAGGCCTGTGCCAGAGCCCAAATTCTTTGAATCTGTATCGCATTTATTGGATTCTGCATCTAAAGTGAATATAGAAAATGAGCTTAAAAAATTAAAGAATGACGAAGAAAAAGCTATAACAGAGCTTAAAGATATAAAAAACAGGTTGTCTGCGGTAGACCTGCTTCAGAATGTTGAATATGATTTATCTATATTTAATAACAGCTATCTCGTTTCATTTTTGATCGAGAAATTGAAGAAGGGTGATATTAAAAGCATTATACAAAAAGAAGTGTCTGAATCTGCGGTTATTGATGCAAAAAATGAGTATTATATAGTGTCAGTTCCTATAAATAATGAAAGTGAGCTTGCTAAAATTGCAAATAGTTATGGCTTAAAATTAATCAATATTCCGGTGATGAGCGGCAAGCCGAAAGAGTATCGAAATGTCTTGTTAGAGAAGCAGGCTGAATATCAGAAAGAGGTTGATGAGATAAGGAAAAAGCTTAATGAGCTTTCAGACCAATATTATGCAACTGTAGTTCAGATAAGAGAGCAGCTTGAGATAGAAGTCAAAAAATTGGAAGTTTCTGAAAAGTTATCTGCTACGCAGGATATATTTGCACTTGAAGGCTGGATACCTGACCGCTATTTTAAGATTGTTGCTGAGATGGTAGAAAAGGTATCTGATAATATGGTCATCATTAATAAGGTAGATACAAAAGACACACCGCCGACAATGTTATCAAATCCCAAAAGATTCAAGCTGTTTGAGTTCTTTATAAAGTTTTATTCCTTGCCACAGGAATGGGAGTTTGATCCTACTTTGATATTTGCGCTGGTGTTTCCCGTATTCTTTGGATTAATGGTCGGAGATTGGGGGTACGGCGCTGTGATATTAGGCATATCGTTATGGCTTGTGCACAGGTTAAATCATCCTGTTAAAAACAGCAAGATCCCCAAAATTATCAGCAGGTTTGTGCTTATGATCATGGGCAAGTACAGTCTCAGGATTCTTGCAAAGGCGCTGATTCCCTCCTCGATCATTGCCATAATATTCGGATTGTTGTTCAACGAATTTTTCGGGTTTGCAGTATTACCTTTCACAGTATTCAAGTTAATATCCAATTTGCCAAAATTGCTCTTGATATCTGGATATATTGGTCTGGCCATGGTATCTTTCGGACTGATTCTAGGGTTTATGAACGAGCTATATATCAAACATCGTAAAGGTGCGATCGCAAAGATCGGATGGCTTATGCTTGGATGGGGCATTGCCATAATAGGTCTGAACATGATACACAGAGTGTCACTATCTCCTATGGTCAGTTTCACTTCTCTTATCGGGCTCGTGTTATTGATTGCAGGCATTGTGGCAGTACTGATCATGGAAGGTGGGCAGGGAATGATGGAGATTCCGTCAATAATAAGCCATATACTGTCATATACGAGAATTGTTGGTATCTTGCTTTCTTCTGTAATACTGGCATATGTGATAGACCTTATATTTACGCATGCAATTCACAAATCTCTGCTTTTTATAATAGTAGGATTGGTAATCTTAATTTTCGGGCAGATTTTCAATCTTGTAATTGCAGTATTTGAACCTGGAATACAAGGAGCAAGGCTTATCTATGTAGAGTTTTTCTCAAAATTCTTCAAAGGAAACGGAAAATATTTTCGCCCATTTTCAACCCCGCGAAATTATACAATCAAAAAATTTGAGCTGGAACCAGTCAAAAAATAATTTTTTTATTTTTTATTAATTCAAAGTATGATCTTCTTTCAAATTTGTTTATTTTCAGCAGTGCCGCAATCTCAAAAATTGATTTTTTGCACTGTTCAAAATCCCCAAAGCATTCTATCTCTAAAAACTCTCCAAGCTCATTGACAGAATCTAACATTATGCTGCAATCTCGAAAAGTGTAAGTTTTTCTGGTTTTCAATACTATTCCCGCTTCTTTAAATCCAAGATGCTCAAACAATCTTTTGTATGACTCAGGATCTTCAATTTTAATTTCAAGCTCGGTCCTGGATTTTGTATCATTATCTATCTTTGGCCCTTTATATGTAACAAAATACCGATCTCCAGAGATCCTGATTCTGAGAGCTTCATCTGTTTTCTGAAAGTCTCTGCAAGGATGCTGGTAATAATGATCTTCTTCTACTGTTTTTTCCTTGAACAAAGCTTTTAGTTCTATTAATTGATTTTCTATAGATTTTATGTTTTCAATCTTTGCTTTGATTTCAACCTCAATACTATCTTGCATATTAGATTGTCATGTTTCAAAAATATATTAAATTTTAGATGATTGAAAATGTATTTTTTTTAAATTATAATAATTATTATCTTATCTGGAAAACTCAGCTACAAAAAGTTTAAATGTGAAATAATTATATAATCTTCCAATAAAATTTAGAAGTTGAACTGGAATGAATAATAAAATATCACGCTATATGCAAGATTTAATGAATAATTATGGCATAAGAAAAAATGAGACTGTTTTGATTGAATATTTGAGTTTAACGCCAAATCCACTCACTGTAGAGAGCCTGCAAAAGAAGACTAGATACAGCAGATCTACAATATCTTTAATATTATTTAGGCTCTGTAAACAGAAGGTTGTAAATAGAAGAAAGATTGGAAAAAAATATGTGTATTCTCTAAACAATGATTTTCTTATAAATCTTGACGTTTATCTTAATAAACGTTTAAAGATCAAAACTATCAAGCTGAAAAAGTCATTAGAATCAATACAAGATACTATACAGCACAAAAAAGAAAAACTGGTAAATGAACTGGATAAATTTGAAAATTATCTAAATGGATATAGGTGAAAAAATGGTGGATATTGTTATAACTGTAGATAGAACAATGATGAGCAATCATCACGGAAAAGAGTTCTTGGGATTCGGTGCTACTGGAGTACCCATTGTATTACCTGAATCGTTGTGGCTTAAAATCTTTGCTCCTAAGATGAAGACGGTAAACGGAAGACCTGTTCAAGCACCTTACGGAATAAGAAAAATAGAGGCTGCATTACTGGATGCTGGATATGATGTAGCAGTAATAGATCCTGATTATCTGGATACATATTTAAAAGATGCCAAGATCCTGATGCTGTCGCATCATGACTATTTTGGATTTGGTCCTCCGTCCAGCACATTCGCTTCAATATTCAAGACCGAGCCTTTAAATGCCAGATCTTTTGCAAGGATGATGGACTCTGCGCCTATAAGAGAAGCAAAAAAAAGGGGAATAAAGATCATAGCTGGTGGTCCTGCAGTATGGCAGTGGGATTACAGGGAAGATATGAGGGAGAAATGGGGCATTGATACTGTTGTGGACGGCGAAGGTGAAAAAATTGTAGTGGATCTTGTAAAAAAAGTGTACAATAATGAGCCATTGCCTAAAAAAGTAGTGATGCCACTGCAAGACGTACCTGACATAGATGAAATTTCAGAGATAAAACATGCAAGCGTTAACGGATTGGTTGAGGTAATGAGAGGTTGTCCTAGAGGTTGTAAGTTCTGCTCTGTTACTTTAAGAAGGCTTAGATATTATCCTTTTGACAAGATTGAAAGAGAGATGCTGGTAAATAAGAAAGAAGGGTTGAAAGGAGTGATATTACATTCTGATGATCTGATGCTCTATGGCGGTAACGGAGTGATACCTAACGGAGACAAACTGGTAGAATTGCACAAGCTTGCAAAAAAGCATTTTAAGACCCTTGCATGGAGCCATGCCAGCGTAGCGGGGCTGTTAAAGGCTGAACAGGATTCAAAGGCAATCAGCAGGATCAGTGAGATATTTTTGCAGGACCAGGACTGGATAGGTGTAGAGATCGGAGTGGAAACAGGATCTCCGAGACTTGCAAATATAATCATGCCTGCCAAAGCGAGCCCGTTCGATACTCAAAAATGGCCTGAAATAGTGAAAGAAGCTGCAGGATTGATGGAAGATTCGCATATTATACCGGCTATGACACTGATCACAGGCTTGCCTGAAGAAACTGAAGATGATGTGAGAAAGACTATCGAGCTCGTTGAAGATCTCTGGGACTTTAAGGCATTGATCATGCCCATGTTTTTTGTGCCTATGGGAAAACTAAAAGAAAAAGACTGGTTTAAGGCAAATGAGCTGTCAGACATACAGATCGAGCTTTTGAAAATATGCATGTCGCATGGGCTGAGGCAGGCTAAGAAAATATTGAGAGACTATGTGAGAGATACTGGTGCACTGTACCCACTATATCCAGTATTGAGAGGCTTTGTTGGTACTTTAGAGCTCCTGGCCAGAAAAAACAAGGCGATAGTAAAACCAGAGCATACAAAAGCAGAATAAAAGATAAAAAAAATAGTTATTCGTTAACAAGTATTACAGGTATTTCCGAGAGTGATATTACAGTTTTTTCTACATTACCTAGAGAAAAATCTTTGTGCAGGTACCTGAATTTGTACGATAACCCACGCCTTCCTCTAGAGGCAATCATTATATCACATTGCTTTGCCAGCTCTAATATATCTTTAACCACCGTATTTTTGGAGGATGTTGGCAAAAACTCAATATTAATCTCCTGATTTTTAGCATATTCTTTTACCGGATTTAACATGCCTTCATTATATTGCCCGCCCACCTCCAATACCTTAACTGAAGCATTAAAATGTTTTGCAAAGCTCAATGCAAGTAAACTTGCCCTAAACGAGTACTTGCTGAATGTAGAAGGGTTTAAAACTGTTTTTACAGGTCTTAGCGCTGCATTTGGAGGGATCAACAATACAGGTATTCTAGTTCTAACAATTACGCCTTTTGCTGTAGATCCCAGATTAATCATCTCTGTGCCAACTTTAGAGGTTGTTGCTAGAACAATTAAATTGATATTTTTCTTTTTAGAATATTTCAAAATTGCGTTTGCTGGATGGCCATATAGAATCTTACTATCTTCTACTTTTGCCTGTTTTTTTTCTAATTGAGCTTTTATCTCATTGATTGCATCTTGCTCTAGTTTTTCCAGTACATCTAAATGGTCACTGGAGTATGAAGTGTAAAGAAGTGTAGATTCTCCAGTTATATCAACAACGCCTAAAATAAAAAAATTTGCATTTGGAAACATAGAGACAATATAATCTATAGCACCTATGGTGATTGGGTTTTTATTTGTTGGTATTAATATATTTTGTATAATCCCTTTTTCAAAAATAGAGTTCATCATAAATGTATCAATCCTAAATACTATTGGCAATATTTAAATCTTTTCTATGATGGGGGTGTCAATTCTTCTTTGAAAATTTTACTTACTCTCTGGATCGCAGGAAGAGATTAACGTACCGTCGTCATTTTCATTTTGAAGGTAAAAACACAGTTATATCTTTGTCTATCAACGAACATTTGACAGGCTCGAAGTATAGAAAAGCTTTAATAATTTATCAAATTAATATTGCTAGGTGAGAAATAACTTGGCTAAAGTGAGGGCTTTAATTGCTATAATCATTGTGCTTGTACTCTCCCTTTCAAGTATCTCAATTCTTTATCCACATTATTATGGCAGTGATACCACTCATCCAGATGATAGCATA
>JAVRLB010000005.1:0-39076 GCA_031961865.1 Thermoplasmatota archaeon
AACCTGAAAACTAACACCATTTACAGCATAGTTCTTTCCATCATATGTTACTTTCAAGTTACGTACATCAATAACATTCATCACTTTCACCAGTAGGGCATAAAAATAAACTATAAGTCATTTAAATCCGGAATAGACCCACCTTTAAACTGCCCCTTAAGTGTCTTTAAAAGTTTTCTATCTCCTTTCATCGCCTTGACTGTTTTCAACATTTTGTTATATTCGTGCATCAGCTCTCTCACTTCCTCTTCAGGACTGCCACTTCCCCTCGCAATCCTCGCAATCCTAGAGCCCTTTATAAGATCTGGATTTTCAAGCTCATCATAAGTCATAGAATCCAGAATCACTCGATATCTGTTCAGTTTTATCTCTGAATCCTCTATGGCTTCCTTATTTAATTTTTCAGAGCCCGGTAACTTAAAAAGAGGCAGTGAAGATACTATCTTCTGCATTAAGCCTGGCTTGGAAAACTGCTCCCATATATCGTACATATCCTTCAGATTGAATTTTCCAGAAAACAGCTTTTCCATTGTTTTTTCTGCCTTTTCTTCTGTAAACTCCATTTCCTGAGCCGTTTCCAGCAAGCTTTCGAGGTCTCCCATACCCAGCAATCGCGAGAGAAAGCGTTTGCTATCAAATATCTCAAAATCATCAATGTGCTCTCCAGTACCTATAAATAAAACTGGTGCAGAAGTCTCTGCAACCGCGCTTAGTGCTCCACCACCCTTAGCAGAGCCATCAAGTTTTGTGATGATGACCCCTGTGATATTTACTGCATCATGAAATGCCTTGGCTTGCTTTCCAGCCTGTTGCCCCATAGTCGCATCTACCACCAGGTATATCTGATCTGGCACTATAATTTTCTTTAACTCTTTTATTTCATCAATCAGATCTTGCTCCAGCGCATGTCTGCCTGAAGTATCAAAGATCCAGGCATGTTTAGGGTCTGCATTCTTCATAAACTCTTTTGCAATTTTAACTGCATTTTTTTCGTCTCTGATCCCGAACACCGGCACGTTTATTTTTTCTCCAATCTGCAAAAGCTGGTCATAAGCTGCTGGCCTGTGAACATCGCACGCTATCAGATCTACCTTAATTCCTTTCTTTGATAAATATTTAGCAAGCTTACCACAGGTGGTAGTTTTACCCTGCCCATATAATCCTACCATCAGAATCTTTTGAGGTTTGAGTGAAATCTGTTGCTCAGGCCCTAAAATGTTCAAAAGCTCTTCATATATTATTTTCACAATAAAATTTCTGGCTGTGACACCTGCAGGTGGCTTTTCTTCAGTTGCCCTGCGCTCAACTTCTTTGGTAATTTTTAAAACGAGCTGAACATTCACATCTGCCGAAAGAAGTGCACGCTGTATATCTTTTACTACCTCTTTTATTACTTCTTTGTCTATAGTAGTGGCCCTCGTAATCTTACGAATTGTCTCTCTTAGTGATTCACCTAATGATTCAAGCATAATAGATCACTATATTCTTTTTATTATTAAAACTTTTCAAACTTCAATTTTATAGACTTCATGAATATTTTTTATTGTTGTCTCTGTGAGCTTTTCCATATCTGTCAATCCTTCATTAATTACGGATTTTATACGTTTTGGAACTGTATCTATTGCCAATACCAGATTCGGATTTTTTAATTCATCCACATAGTCAGTTTCTAAGAAGAATCTAGTACCTTTCTGAAACGCCTCTCTAACATTTTTCTTGGTTGCTATTACTGAGGGAAATATACCGTAATTCTCATTAACACTGATTAAAGGCGGAGAATAGTGTTTTACAATCCTAGACTTATTCAATCGTGCCTGATCGGCCATATTGGCAAGTTCTTTCATCGTTTCAGATGTATATTCTGTATGCATTACTACCGCACAATCAGTATCTCGCGCTTTCTCAAAAATGTATAAAATAAGTTCATTAAACTGCTGCCATAATGATTCTGAAACAGGAAAATGTGGCCTCCCAACCTCACCTATGGCAATAGCTTTTTGATCTTCTACCAGCCTTGCCGCCAGGTCTATGCCTTTCTTCATGATCGTTAATGCCCTGTCCATACTCATCCCTTTATTCAGAGCATCTAAAAGATCTACCGGATATGGTCCTATTGTAGCATATGCTTTTACCTTAGTCTCTCGATTTATTGCAGATACTATCTTTAACGTTTCATTATATATTTTTTCATAATAATTGTCATCATATTCATATCCCTGTAATGATACTGTACAAACATTAATGTGCGTGCCACCTTCTTTTTCAAAAATTTTTACTGCTTCTATATTCTTCCCAGAAGTTTGTAAATGTGCATGATTGTCAAATATCATGATTTACGCCAGTATGGTTCACGTTTTAAAATTGCTTCTTTATATATGGCCAGCAATTGTTCTTCACTCATGCCGTCGTTTAGATATGTTAAAATATCTGTCATGTTATCATCCCTGAAAAGACAGGGTTTAAGTTGCCCATCTGCAGTAAATCTGATCCTGTGACAATTTATGCAGAATTCTGTATTGTGCATGGGGCTTACAAGCTCTACTTCTGCCATAACATCGTTTACAGGCACAAAATATTTTTTGCGATTATGTAATGAATTATAAGAAATCTTTGTCTTGATTTTTTCAAGATACTCTTCATACTCTTTCAGGCTTTTGTGATATTTTTTAAACCATATCAGATCCTCAGATTCTCTTGGCACTTCAAGTTCAATAACTTGAAGTACTAAACCTTCTTTAGCCGTAAAATTCAAGAGATCTAAAAATTCATTATCATTAAGTCCTTTCATTACTACATAATTTATTTTGATGGGCTCTAACCCTGCTTCTTTGGCCGCTTTGATACCCTCTATCACACGACTGTGATACATACTGCCTGTGATCTTCTTGTACGTTTCAGCATTTAAACTGTGCAAACTGATGTTTATTCTGTTTAATCCAGCATTTTTCAAAATCTTCGCATATTCTTTCAGCAATATGCCATTTGTGGTCATAGATATATCTGTAAAATATTGTTTTGCTAATTTTACTATTTCTGTAATGTCTGGTCTAACCAACGGTTCACCACCGGTAAATTTTACTTTGCTTATGCCGATATCACGGCTTAAGCTGAACAACTTTTTATAACTGCCCAGTGTAACTCTGTTGCCATTAGCTTTCTGACCTTCTCTGTGACAGTAAAAACAATTTAAGTTACAGTCCTGTGTAACAGATACACGAATGCTATCTAATTCTCTACCAAATCTATCTTTCACAACAAGTCATAATAAAAATAAAAATATAAGGTTTTGCCTTTACATAAATCCTGCTTTCTGCAATATAAGTATGTCCTCTGTGCTAAGCGGTTCTCCTTTCTTAAATTTCTCAAAGATTGCATCTGCTGTTTTCTTAAGCTCGCTTTCACGTTCTTGCTTCTTGGTATTTCTCTGCTTCTGCCTCAATCCTGTAATTATTTTCTCAAAGTCTCGGAGCTCTTCTATTATATTATGTATTGCCTTTTCTTCCTCTCTCTCTTTTTGTGAAAAATTTATAAAGCTCTGATGTGCCTCATCAGATTCTCTTTTAGATTCTGATGCTTTTTCAAAAAGCTCGATGGATTTATCATGAAATTCTTGAGATTTTGTAACCGCTTCTTCTAGCTGGCTCTGTATTGCATCAAGTTTCATCTTAGCTACCGATATGTCCGCTTTTTTCTGCATGTACTCCTGATTCTTTTTCATTGCCTCTTCTTCTTCCTTTTTCATTCTTTCAATCTGTGCATGCAGCGCATGTATCTCCTCTACCAGTGCTCTCTCTTTATCAGATGTTAAAACAGTGGTCTCTTGCTTGTGTTCTAGATCTTTAATTCTCTTTCTAAATTGTGTGATATTACCTTCACCGGCTCTATTTGAAAATTTCTTTTTGATCTCTTTTAGCTCATCATAACTTTTTTGGAGCTTCTCTCTCCATTCTTCTCTTTCAGCTTTTAACTGTTTAACTTTATCATTCAGTATGTCCCGTTGTTCACGATACTCTTTCGCTTCTCTAAAGAGATCTTTGGTTTTCTTGTTTAACTCATCTCTAATACTTGCTTTATTCAAAGCTTCGTTTTCATAACTTGCTTGCTGAACTTTATGCAAGTCCAGGTCTTTTTTTAATTTTTCGTATTTTGATTCTATCTCTTCAAGCAGATCAGCCATAATTTATACACCTAAAAAGTAAATAAGGAGAATAATGAGTTAGATATAATGGTTTCGATTATTTTGTGATTTTAATATAGTCATATGCTTCCGCACCTTCAGTGAAGCAATAATGCAGCTTAGTATAACTTTTCTTAAATTCAATTACTTCCTTTTTTACAATCTCTGGATCTATTCTATCTATTGCTACTTTCTTAATCAGAACCGCAACTTCATGCATTTCCCGTTCCTTCATTCCAAGCCTGGTAACTTCCTGAACCCCTATTCTTATGCCGCTCGGATTTCTCGGCTTGTTAGGTGGGTCGTAAGGTAGCAGATTCATATTTGTTATAATATTTGCTTTTTCTAAACTTTCTGCAATTTTCCTGCCTCCACCATATTTCGAAACATCCATTACCAAGGTATGTGATTTTGTAAAGCCTAATTTCTCTCCTAGTACATCGAAACCAAGCTCATAAAGCTCACGCGCCAGTGCCTGCGCGTTTTTTATTATCTGATCTGCATAAGATTCCCCATATTTTAAATGCTCAGCCAATGTTATTCCCAATGCTGCCATAGTATGCAGATGATGATTGCTCAAAACTCCTGGAAATACTCCTTTCTGAACCTTATCCCACATTTCTTCGTCCTTAGGATTACCCAGTATTATCCCTCTCTGCGGACCTGGCAGAGTTTTATGGGTACTACCCGTAATAATATGAGCACCTTCTCTCAGAGGATCCTGGAATCTCTTGCCTCCAATCAGACCCAGAACATGTGCACCATCATACCATACTGTTGTATCAGACTCTCTGAATGCATCTGAAAGCTCTTTTAATGGGGTTGGAAACAAAAACACAGATTGCCCGAATAATGCTACTTTAGGTTTTACTAATTTTATTAGTTTCGCAGTTAGATCAATATCTATATTCATATTCTCAACATCAAAAGGATAGTTTATTATGTGTAACCCCCTAAAGCCTGCAGTTCCGAACTTAGCGCTGCTAATATGTGCTCCGCCAGCTAAAGGCAATGCGGTTATTATATCTCCCGGCTCTGTTAATCCAAATGTTACTGCCTGATTTGCATTCGTCCCTGATATGGGTCTTATGTCAGCATAATCAGTTTGAAATAATTTTTGAGCTAGCTCCGTTACCATATTTTCAATCATATCTACATAGGCATTGCCCTGATAATATCTTTTACCTGGCAATCCTTCTGCATATCTCGCTTGAAGATCTGTAAGTGTCATCTCTAATGCCATGGGTGATATCAAATTTTCAGATGCAATTAATGGGATGGATTCTTTGAAAAGTTGATTATGTTGTTTAGCAAATTCTATAATCTTATTTGCATAGTCTATCTCATTCATTTACTCACCAAAGTACCATAACAAATAAATTTATTTAACACTTTCCTCTATCTAATCTTTATCAAAACGGAATATATATATACTATATATTTATATATTATTGATATGGGTTCAATAGGATCTATAGCAGATGGCATAAAACTAGGAGATTATATATTTTTTTTAGGCTCTGCATTTTCCACAGAGTTAGGATATCCAGATAGTACTAAAATTGCGATGTTATTGAAATTCAGATTTTTTACTGAAAAAGAGCTATTGGAAAATAATATCAATAGTTCAAATAACCTCAGGTCAATTCTTAAAACGCTGGAAAAACATGGAGTATCTAAACGGGAAATATTCAAATTTATAAAAGAGGTATATAAGCCAGATCCATTAAAATCAGCATTAAATCCATATGAAATTCTTTACCAGATTTTGAAGTATTACCCTGAAGATAAAAATATATTTATATTTACTACAAACTTAGATCTTGATATAAATTTAGTGTTTGGTAATGAGGCTACATATATTGTATATAAATCAGATTTTGAGGCTTTAAACACGATTTTAGAGGAAGGAGATATATTGAAAAAAAGAAGAATATGGATCGTAAAAATAAATGGAGATGTCTCTAATGCAGGTGCTCTGGATATCTTAACAGAAAATGAAAATTTTTCGGATACCCGGAACCAGTTTTTTAACATTTTTAAAAGATATATGGTTAAAAAGAAAGCTTTGATTCTGGGGTATAATAATATTAATGATGTTTATATCTGTGATATATACAATAAAATCAGGGAAAAAGAGCATGAATCTCAGGACACCATTGTATTAAATAGATATTTTGATTTTATATTAAAGCGATTTAACAAAATAAAATATCTAACAAGTATATACATTACTTCAGTTTTAAATGATATTCTGAGCAATATTGCACCTGTGTATATTAAAACCAGGTTTATAAATCTTGAAGTGGATAATTTAATACGTAATATCGTTTTAAAAAATGAGAATATTTTAATTTATGGATATATGTATTCTGGAAAGAGCACAACGATAAAACGGCTTTCAAAACTGTTTGAAAAATATGATGTTTTTGAAATTTCTCGAGAAAATACAGAACAGGATCTTAAACTACTTAAAAGAATGTTTAACAAATACAACAAAACTGCAATATTTGTAGACTTTTACGTTTATAAAAATATTTTAAAATCTTCAATGTCATTTGACCAGAAAATGATAGATTATGAAATATATGAGATTCTTCAAAATTTCACCAATATTGTGCCACATAATGTTACTGTTAAAGATGCAAATAATTTGATACAGTTTTTCATGACTTTAGAAAATATTCCTGGCATCCTGAATTATCAGGAGTTAAATAATGAGATTCTAAATATTGCGCATATAATCTACAATGGGTCTGATACCTATAGCCCAGCAATAATATATGAACTTATTAAGCTCCTGAAAAAAGATGAAAAGCTAGTATTTTTAGACTATTATTCTAAGATAATTAAGGAAGGAAAATTTTCATCTGACTTGCCCGGTGAAATAGATTCTTATTCATATAAAACTGCATATAAACTTTCATTAGACCTCAAAAAGAGGATATTATATAAAGATTCTATAACCATGCTATTTAAAGAAGGTTTTGAGTCAAAAAATACTATTAAAAAAATTTTTTCAGAATCAATATACCGTTCTATGCCAGCAGTAACAGGTTTATCAATCGATAAAATTGGCATTTTTGTACTGTTAGATTTGCTAGATAAAAATGAAAAAACAAATTGTCAATTTTTGGATTTTTTGTATTTTGCTTGGAATAACCTCTCTGTTTCCCAAAAAAAATTAATCTGCTATGGCATTGATCCCCAAAGCGACTTATTCTACAATTCTCTAGAATTAATCTTTGAAAATAATGCAGAACTGAATCATTTTAAAAAGAGTATTGAAAGAATTATAAGAGAAAACCCGATTTCTTTAATAAAATTCAATAATTTAATAAAATATGATAGTACCATTCAACAAAAATTAAAAACACTTGAAGATGGAATACTAGACTGTAATGTTAAAATACAAACAATTGATAAATATGTAGAACCCCTGACCTCCGAAATATTGGAAAGTGGAGAGAATTTAAAAAATAAAGTTAAAGATACAAATATCACTGTATTGAAGGATGAAAACATAAATGAGGACCCAATTTCTGAATTCGGGTTAGGATGGCTTTCAAAACGAGATCCTATAATATCTGAAAGTATAGAAAATAAACTGGATTATGCAATTAAAAAAATTAAAAATAAAGAAAATATCTTTATAATCGGAGAAAAAGGAATTGGAAAAACTACGTTTATGTATTTATTGTACAAAAAACTACAAAAAGAAAATAATAAGATATATATTGTACACGCTCTTTTGAATCCAGATTATGAGGGAATATATTTCATAGACAACGTAGATCAGGTAATAGATGATATAAGCACTTTGAACACTTTTCTTAATTCTACTTTTGTAGTCTCTTGTAGAAAAAATAACTGGCTGGAAAAAGGATTTAGACCATTCAGAGGGGATCTTATAGAACTGTCTCCCCAAGATTTCGATTTTAAAACTTTAAGAAACATTTTAATTTCAATATTAGACTCTGAAAAATTTTTGTATAGTGAAGAAGGATTGGATGAGGCTGTAAGAAGAAGTGGCGGAGTACCTATATACTTTGATTCTTTAATGATGTTTTTAAAGAGCAGAAACAGTCTGCTATCTTTAGATCTTGCAAAAATTGTTCCGGCAGAGTTTTACAGTATTATAGCTAATACAATCATAGATCTTGGAAAAAATGAATTTATGATGTGGATTCTATTTATAATTGCAAATTCGAAAAATAATAGATTGCATTATTTGCATATAGAAGAACTTAAAAAATTACTGGCTGAAAAAAATGTAAAGGGAGAATTTATAGAAGATTATGTTTCTTTTTCTGGAGACATATACTTTTTACGACATGATGTCTGGAAAGATCTTTTGTTAACCGAATGGAAAGATTTAGATATAAATCTTCAAGAGCCTTTTATCTTGAAAGAGTTAAGAAAAAAAGATCTGGATCCTCTGTTAAGGCAGGCATTCAAAAATTGCATAGAAACAGCCGAGAATATGAAGGCTACAGTCGCAAGAGAGATTATAGTTATCACGCTAGAAAATTATAAAGATTTTGGAGAAGATATACTGAAAATTGCCTTAGCTCACAAAAAAGAAGATTGGAGAGCTCTTGCAATTGATACCATTGCGAACGCAACCCAGAAAGTATTGGAACATTATTTGAGATCCATAACCGTAGATGAAAGAATAAAACTGGCAGAGAGTTTAAAAAATGCTCCAAATGCCCATCAAGTAATATATAATGATCTTGTAGAGTATTATAAATCAAGCTCTAAAAAAGATCAGACTATAAGAGCCAAGCTGGCGGATTCTCTCAAAAATCTTGGAAATTCTTTCTCTGAAAAAAATGAGCTAGATCAGTCAATACAGAAATATACTGAATCTTTGGAGATATATAGAAGCTTAGTAATGATAAACCCCTCTTATGAAAATGAATTAGCTATGGTTTTAAACGACCTAGGAATAGCGTTAGATCTCAAAGGAGATCTTACAAATTCCATTAAAGCTTTTGATGAAGCGTTGGCAATCAAAGAAAAGCTTTCAAAAACAGATATAAAGAATAAAGTGGATCTTGCAATAATATTAAACAATCTTGGACTGGCATATTCTTCTAAAAATGCATATCAAATATCTATAAAGATATATAATATGGCTCTAGACATCTACCGATCACTTGGCAATCAATACAAGGATTATGATGAGGATATAGCCATGCTCTTAGATAATTTAGGCCTTGCTCAGAGAGATTATGGTTTGATCGAAGAGTCTGTGCAAACATTTAACAATGCATTAGAAATTTACAAAAAACTTGAAAGAGAAGATTCTAGATATGAACCTGACGTGGCAGAAGTTCTGAAAGATATGGGCGTTTCTCTAGAAAGAAAAAAAGAGCATGAATCAGCAATTAAGACTCTTGAAGAAGCACTGCATATCTATCAAAAACTTGTTAGAATAGATTTGAGATATGAACCGGATCTGGCAGAAACTTTGGCATATTTAGGGGAAACCTATGCATCAATAAATGAACAAGACGAAGCAATCCGATTCTTCAATAACGCATTGAATATATATAGAGCTCTTGAAAAGAAAGATGCAAGATTTGAACAATACACCTGTAAAATAATACAAAATCTTGGAAAAGAATACTCTTTAAAAGGTAATGTTGATCTTGCAATAAAACTTCTGCGAGAATCTTTATACATATTCAGAAAAATGTCAATTTTAGATAACAAATTCGAGCAGAACATTGCAGAAAATCTCACAGATCTAGGATCTGCATACTTTAATAAAAAAAGCTATGGAGAATCTTCCATTAGCTATAATGAAGCCGCATCGATATATAGAAAACTCAAAAAAGAAGATGAAAAATTCAATGTTTATCTTGCCAGTACGTTAATGTTACAGGGAAAAGTTCTAGAACAATTAAAAAACCTGGATTATGTAATATCAAAATACAAAGAAGCAATAACAATATACAGAGAACTTTCAGATAAAGATAAAAGATATCTGGTTGATCTTGGATTAAGCTTGAATCAACTGGCAAGAATATTCTATAGTAAGAATGAACTGGATTCTGCAAAAGCTCTTTATGAAGAATCATTATTGATCTTTAAAAAGATCTCTGAAGAATCAGAGATATATGAACAACATCTAGCAGATACTCTCTCAACTCTTGGGAAAATATGTTTAGATCTTGATAAAATTGATGAATCTATAGCGCATCTAAACAGTGCGGTTGGTATCTACAAAAAGCTCATCGAAAACAATCCTGTTGCATATTCAAATTATTTAATCACTAGTAAAAGCTTAGACTCCGCAATCATGAAAAAATATTTAAATAAAAAATAAAATCACATAAATTCTTCTAGAGTTCTCTTCTTTTTTTTGTAGGTATCATCATAAAGGGTTTTTTGTTTCTTCCCAGTAAGAAGTTGATCCTGCCCCATGTCAAATACTTCTGTCACTCTTGCTAAAGTTTCAGCCACTCTTCTTGCATAATAGTCATAATCTGGTTTTTTCTCAAATTTTTTCCCGGGTATATAAGGTTCCACTTCTTGACGGCTTTTTTTGTCACTGACCACTATCCATGAAACTTTCATTCCTGGAAAAACATCTTCTCCCATATTCTTCAGTTTTTCATATGCCTGTACATTCGACATAGATTTTGGATTTTTATAGTACTTTAAATCTTTCATAGATCTGGAAATTACCAACTTTTCCGGGCTTACTTCCCCGTTTTTTATTGCATTGATTATTTTTACTGATTCTTCTTTAGCTCCTTTAATATCATTATTTAAAATTAGCTCGAATATCCTCATCAATGATTCGCTTTGAAGATCAAAGCTATCAGTACGCCTGGTCTCATAGCCTCTAACAATTATCTCGCCTTTCTGCGAAGCAGGATATACGATCCTTCCTACATATCTTTTTTTTGCTCCGTGCGAGAAAAATGGCTCTAATACATTCTGAAACTCAAACGTAAGCATCTCTTTTGCTGATATTTCCTTCGAAATGCTCTCTCCGAACTCTATTGTCTTTTCTAAATTATCATAGATAGATTGGAAAAAAACACTATCTGTATCTCCATATATTACAGATACTTTTTTTGATTCTAAATCCTGAATTATCCTTTTTACCGTCTCTCTTGCAAATGCAGTGATGCTGGCTCCTATATTTGTATTTGTAAATCTATAAAACGATGATGCAAATACACCATAAAATGAGTTCATCAAGATCTTTATTGCCTGCTGAACTCCATCATAATGTTTCCTTGATTCTTCATCTGCATCTTTCATTTTTCTCTTTATTTCGTCCCTCTGATGCATAAGATCTTCCAAAATTTTCGGTATTAATCCCTTCTTTTTTTCTGCAGACAAAAATCTTATGCCTGTAGGACTAACTATGTCTCCATCTTTATCTAATGTAGTAAAGCAGATATTGTATTTTATTATCACTGATGGATACATGGACTTGAAATCCAGCACACATACCCAGTGATATAATCCAGCATTGATTGTATGTACATACCCACCTTCGATCCGCTCTTCATCACCTCGATCCTTCATTAATGGTACTGCAACATTGTTTCTATCTGCTTCCCGGATCAGTATAGAATCAATTAGCGTAGAATTTCCACTGTTTAAAGCATCATCAAGGGGGAGCATCGATACTGTAGATATATCCATATACTTTTCGATTGTTCTCAGCTTTTCAAATATTTTCAAGGTTAGTACAGAATCCTTAATACAGTACTCTATCACTTTTTTCTTATCGTTTTTCCATTCTGTATCTATCTGTGTTCTATTTACATCCAGCTTTTCTTCCCCTAATAACTGCTTTGAAACCGCATTTAAGCTTTCTTGCTTTGGCCTTAGTTCTTTTTTAACGCTCCACCACGTATCTACAACTACTCTGCCATGAATCCTCCAGAACTGGTTCATGATCCTCTGCGGCTTAGATTTATCCCGCCCAATCAAAAATTCTATTCCTTCCTCTTTAGCCCTATCCATCAAGTAAGGAAGATCATACCCATCTATATTATATCCTGTAATAACATCTGGATCTTCCTTAATTATATATTTTATAAAATTTTTTAATATTTCAGCATTTGATCCTTCA
Organism: Thermoplasmatota archaeon; assembly: GCA_031961865.1. Taxonomy (GTDB): domain Archaea; phylum Thermoplasmatota; class Thermoplasmata; order Thermoplasmatales; family ARK-15; genus JAVRLB01. The sequence continues at coordinate 12,285 of JAVRLB010000005.1, forward strand.
AAAGTACTGCTTTTAATATTATCATTTTCTTTAATTGTTGCAGCTATTGTAAATATCTCTGGTTTCTTTAATGAGTTTTCAATATCAAAACTCAGTACTTTAAGCGCAGGTTTGAAATCTGGAATATTTGTAAATTCTTTTGCATCTATAACTATGTCTACTGAATATTTATCCCTGAACTGTTCAGTCACTTCCTCTCCTCTAACTCTGATGCAAGATGACAGATTCATGTCATATATAAAACGATGATGAAATGGTATGTCTGCTGCAAACACTTCACAGTAGTTTTGAAGCTCATTTCTATAAGCAGGTACCTCCCAAGGATGCTTTATAGTAACTTTTAAACAATCCAGATCTTTTTCATCATGCCATAATTTTACATCCTTTATGCTGATCACATTCTTGTCGGATTCCAATCTTTTTCTAAGATCAGAAGCATTTGATGCCAGGTAAAAATAAGGTGCAAATCCGCTATATCTGACTATTACAGAACGCTGATCATCACTTTTCCCGAACAGTTCTACCACAACATTATTTTCATCTGAACGATCGTAAGAACCTGTTAAGAGTCTTATGTTTATTTCCATTTCCTCTTTTATATATGCTTTTTACTAATATTTATTTTTCTGTTACCATCCACATATTCAATATATGCAATGATCCTTTAGCGTCTATACATATGTCATTATTAATCATACTTAAACAGCGGATACCATTTAAGAATTTTTAGAATTATAAATGCAAGCAAAATCAATATAATGTATATCACTGGAAATTCCACAAGATTGGCAATTGAAATCCCACTAACTGGTAATGATAATATCTTACTAAAGAATATCATATAAGGGAATATGGTTAAGATGAGGCTAACCTGTACAGAGATCATTGAAAATAGCATGAAAAAAATAACAAAGTAATAAAAAACCAGTATGATCTCGGACACCAAACCAAACTTTGAGATCAAAGAAACTATAAGAAAAAGTGCGGTTGAAGCTAATATTGCATAGAAAGTATCCGAAATAAACAATTCTAAACTTACCAAATTCAGATTCCCAATAATTACGAAAGCTATTAATGATCCTATAACTGATGAAATTACATTTGAAACAAGGAATATAACAATTTTGGAGAGAATGTATTCTACTGAAGTAACCGGATAAGAGACAAAAGTCTTGATAAGATTGCTAGTCTGATCATTTTTGAGGTTTTCAAGCATAGCAATACTCCAGAAAAGCCCAAAAAAAACAAAAGTAGAAATAGAAAACAGTATAGCGCTGGTACTATATGATACTTTTCCGAGCTTAACCAATTCTGCGAGTGCAATTAACCCAACAATATTTACAGCAATGTATAAAATATAATTCCTGTTCTTCCACTCAATCTTTAGAAATGGATTTATAGATTTCATCGAGAAAACGCTCCTTTTCATTTTCAATTTTTATGGTATAAATCTCTTTCTCAAATGTTGTAATTATCCCCAATAGTTTTTTCAGATCATTAAAGTATACAATCAGACCTTCCTCAGTTCTCTCTACTTGATAATCTTTCTTCAATAATTCATAAAGTAAATCATTATCCTCTGATGAAATCTTCAAAATTTTCAGAGTTATCCTTTTATGTGAGAGCTCTTTAAACCCAAGATCCTGAAGTATAAGTATTCTATCGGCCACATCAGCAAGATCGTTCAGATCATGCGAAGATATAATAAAAGAAATGCCTGATTTGCTAAGTTCTTTAATCATTTTTTTCATTGTTACTACAGCTGCCCTATCCACATTTGCAAAGATCTCATCAGCCAATTCAACTTTCGGAGAATGGATTAATGCAATTAGAAAAGCCAACCTTTTTAAATATCCTGTAGAAAGATCTCCAATTCGCACGTTTGATATCTCATCTATTTTGGCCAGCTGAACAAGATCCTGATTTAGAGGTACGTTATAGATTTCACTAACAATCTGAATGTACTCTCCAACCTTTATATTTTTTGGGAAAGATGGTTTATCAGGCACAAAACCAATAATATGTTTAACTTCATCGGGCATTTTTTTTAATATGTTTATTCTACCTGTATAATTTTTTCGTACCCCCGCACACATTTCAATAAATGTTGTCTTACCGTATCCATTTGGCGCGACTATTCCTGTAACTCCACTCTTGATGACAATGTTTGCCTCCTTGAAAACATAATGATTATTATATTTCTTCGTAAGATTTTCTACTTCGATTATATTTTCATTATCTATATCCTCCATTATTCCCTCTCCTTTTTCTTTTTTCTATTTCTGTATGAAGCTATGACAAGCAAAATAATAACCGGTACAAAGATAAACCATCCAGTGAGAAAGACTAAAATAATAAATACAAAAATTATGAAGGGCCAGTCAACTGGGAAGATAATGTAATTGGTACTGTGGAGTACCATGGTGATAGGAACTGGATATGTCGTGTGGTTTCCAGGAATATCTACCCCGACTACATTGTTTATTACAGGATCTAGACCTTCCAAACCAAAAAGTATTTTGTTACTTTCTGCAAAAATATAGTTATCATCATCTGTAGTTATGTAAATTCCATTATGATATTGATATATGCCCGGCGGTGTGATCAGGGTATTATAGCCAATTTCTGACGGTGTTGCATTATTATAACTGTTATTATCTGCATCATTATAATTGTTACTATAACCGGATATTACATCGCCTCCGGTATAAAAGAATGGAAGAAAAATACGTGAACCATTATAGTAGAATTTCCCTTGAATATTCTCAATTTGTACTGTTCTGTTAACAAAAAAAATTCCTGCTGAATAAGGAGTGGAAAACCTTACATGAATTTTTAGAATGGTAGTATTTGAGTTGGAACTTACGTTAATATAACCTGTAGCATTTGATTGCCATGGGAATGAACTTCCATATATCGAATAATTTTCATAACTTCCAGGGAAATATGGCGGTTGAGTTTTTGTTAAAGGTTTAAAATAAAAATGATCCTGACTTTCAGTGAACTGACCTGAAAAAATGAAGCCTATCAATATCAAAAAAATAAAAATGGAAAGAATTTTTTTTCTACGTGTCCATTTTTTCATATTTATCACAAATTCAGTAATTCACAGTACCAGATCCTGAACTATACATTCCAGCTCCCCAGGAGTTAGGTTCTACTGTCCATGTACTATAGAAACTCTCTTTGAGGGTAGTGAAGTATAGATTTATAGTATAATGTCCATTGCCAAATGCAACATATGTGTTTGCCGCTGTATTCTTCCAGTGTGGCGTTGATAAATCAAGATTAGATATTATGGCCCACTGCGCCTTAGTATATGCCCAATATGGAGCATAACCAGATATCCATGATCCATTGGTCAAAGAGTATGTCCAGTTAGCCTCAAATTCTGTTGTAAATACTGACACGCCAAATATGTCTTTATATGGTGTTTCCCATAGACCGGATGACGCATAGCCACCACTTACGGCAGGAATCACACTGTTTATGGGAGTAGCAGATCCATCGTGCACTAGTATGCCTACGAAACTGCCAGCCAGAAAAATAGCCATAACTGCTGCAGTCAGTAAAAGTTTCTTTTTTGTTGCCTCTCCAAATAATCCCATTTTTAGATCACCCATATTCCATAATATACATTCTCTATTTATTTTTTTATATTTTGGAACTGTCAATTCTTAGTTGAAAATTTTACATACTCTTTGGATGGCAGGAAGACAGATTACGGTACCGGCGTCATTTTCATTTTTAAGGTGAAGCTAAAATACAGTTATATCTTTGTCTATCAACGAAGAGTTGACAGGCTCAAGCATAGAAAAGTTTAATAATTACCACAATATTAATAATGAAATAGGAGTGAGAAAAATGGTAGAAGTGGATAGGAGTCCGGATATAATATTTCCAAAATATAGACAAATTGTTAATGGAATTGTTATGAATTGCCCTTTGAGAATATTTGATACTGACGAGGTATCTTTGGAAACATGTAAAAAATGCAAAAATTTTATAAGAGTAGAAGATAACAAAGTACTTTGCGCTGTTTCCTGGATCTAAACTTTCTTAAATTAATACAATGTATATATTGGAGTTTGCTGGCGAACAAAAAACAATGCCTTTAGCTGAGCTAAGAGGCATACTTGAAGGAGAAAATATCAGCTTTAATTATTTTGCTGACTTTCCTGTTTCTGTTTTTTCTGATATAAAAAATGTAGAGAAAAGAGCTGCTTTTACAAAAACTATCAGTACCTATCTTTTTCAATCTGATCTCGATACTATATTAAACAAAATGAAAAATATAGATTTTCATGCAGATTCATTTGCAGTTAGGATAAAAAACTATAGCACAAAAAATGTAGATACCAGAGCTCTAGAAAGGAAAATAGGCGGGATATATTATAAAAAAGTGAACTTAAATGACCCTGAAAAGGAAATAAGAGTTCTGGTAACTGATGAATCAGTATACGCTGGTTTTATGATTCATAACGGTTTTAATAAGAGCATTAGAGAAAGAAATAATGAAAACAGGCCATTTCGTACTAATTTGTCATTGTCATCCAATTACGCACGCTTTTTAGTGAATCTAGCAAGAGTAAAAGAAAAAGATACCATTCTTGACCCGTTTTGCGGTGGAGGAAGTATCCTGATAGAAGCAAGTGCCATGGGCATTAATGCTAATGGTACAGATATCGACAGAGATATGGTACAGGGCGCAAAACTGAACTTAGAGCATTTTGCCCTAGATGCATCTGTGTACGTTGGTGATGTTTCTAAAATCAGCGAATATTTTGGCACATTAGATGCGATAGTAACTGACCCACCATATGGTAGATCTGCATTTATAAACAAGGAAAAGGTATCAGATCTGTATGACAGAAGTTTTAGAGAATTTAAAAAACTGGTAAAATATGGAGGCTTTATATCTATAATTTTGCCGCATTATGATTATATTAAAATCGGCAGCAGATATTTTAAGTTAATAGAATATCATAAGTTAAAAGTGCATAAAAGTTTGAATAGATACTTCTGCGTTTTCAAAAACGTGCAAGATTAAGTCCCCTTTGCAAAGTGAAGGACCGGTAAAAATATAATTGTGAATATTCCTAAAAATATCCATCCTATTGTATAATTAGTTAAGTCAACAATGTATCCAAACAGAAAGGGGCTGACAGAACCTACCAAGATCTGCACGCTATTTATAAGCCCTATTGCCAATGGCAGATATTGCGGCTCTATTTCAGCGTATTCTGCGGGCATAGCATATAAAATAGAGAACACTATTACATCTAAAAAGCCAATCAGTATCACTATTGCAAAAAGGTTCACAAGATCAGAGAATGGGATTAATATAAACAGTACCCCTATGGATAATGCTGGTATGTACATAAATAACTTTCTTTTCCCTAATTTATCTGATAGTTTACCACCAATAGGACCACCTGCGATGCCCATCAATAAGATCATTGAAGACATAAATCCAGCGAGGGATGGAAATATGTGCTTTATACTCTCAACGTAAGTAACCAGGAACTGTGCCGCAGTAAAATACGCGCCCCAGAACCCGGATAATCCTATTGCAAGAGCCCATACACTTTTTGAGGTCAGTACCATTTTGATCTTAGAATAATTCCCTGATTCTGCATCATTTTTTACATCTTTGGGAATTACTATAATATTCTCAATAGTAGTGATCAGCCCGATTATCCCGCCCAAAATCAGGCCAATTCGCCAGCCTAGAGAGTACGATATTATAGCCCAAACTAATATTGCAAAGCCACCTCCAAAATTAAATGCACCATTGTAGATGCCCATCACATATCCTTTATTCTCGCCTTTAAAAAGCCTGTTAAGTATCGGGATTATCGGCGCAAAATAGAAAGCAGCGCCTATCCCAACTACAAATCTGAATATCAGTAATAACTCGAAGTTTAAAGCTAAACCAGAAAATATTGAAAATAGTGAGATTAGCAAAAGTCCGGTCATCGCTGTATTCTTAGCACCTATCTTTGTGGAGATTATGCCTGCAGGAACTTGAAATATACCAGCACCTAACATAAACACTGTTGGCAAAATCCCTAATAGCCCCATACGCAAGCTGAACGTTGCAGATATTAATAAAAATGCAGGTGCAATATTGTACCAGTTAAGTGCATATATTGCTCTAGAGAAGACTATCGAATAAATAGCCAGCCCATTTTTAAGGTTCATTCAGTTCAGCAAATTAAAATTTGTATTAAATACTTCTGATTTATTTTCACGTTTATTATGACTTTATTTGTTTTGTCTGAAAAAATGTAGCTAAAAATCAAACAACAGAAAAAGTTTTAAGAATATTGACAGTATATCTACTGGCTGATAGAAATGGATGTTAAAGAGTCAACCTTGCCGGAAGTTGGTACAAAATATCAGTTTGACACCAGAACGGGAACTGTCTTTGTGATCTGTAAATTTGATGGAAATAAGCAGATTTATTTTGAGGATAAAGATGGTAAGCAGGCGGTAATATCGCTAGAAGAATCAGATGCAAAGATTGTGGGAGCAATATTGCTTGATATATACATAAACAGCTTAAAAAATAAGATAAATGTCAGGGCTCCTAACAATGATGAAATTGATAAAATCAGTAAAGAGATAAAAGGATTTATTGGAATTATAAGAGATAGAAAATACTTAACACAAGAAAATTTAAAAATTGAAAAAGAGGATCTTATAATAGTTAAGGAGTGATTTTATAGCTCATGGATTACTTTTTTTTAACTCTTGGTGTTATATTATTATTATCACTTGTTGGAGGCTTATTGGCATATAAACTTAAACAGTCTCCAATGATTGGATACTTATCAATAGGGTTAATCGTAGGTGCTTTAGTATACATACCTATCATGACTGGCCCAGTAAAAGTGCTTATCTATAATAGTTCTGTAATTCAGGATCTTTCACAGATAGGGCTGATTATGCTGCTTTTCTTTATAGGATTAAATATCTCACCAAGAAACTTCACGAGAATTGGAAAACTGGCACTGGTCCTGGCAACTGTAGACCTTACTGTCACGATCTTTACAGGATTTATAATTGGAAAAATATTTAGATGGGATTTTGCAGATACTTTGTTTCTTGCATTTATAATTAGCCAGAGCAGCATTATAATCACTGCCAAATCAATAGAAGACCTTAAAAGATTGACCACCACCGAAACAGAAACGCTTCTAGCTACCTTGATTCTTGAAGATTTCATATCCATTATCCTTGTATTTTTCGCGAACGGGTATATGGTAACAAAAACCACTACTCCAGCAGCATTATCTCTTGAAACTGTAGGAATAATCGTAGTGCTCCTGTTTTTTATCTTTTTAATGTTCTTTGCAATGCCTTTCTTAAAAAATCAGATCTTCAGAGCTAAAAATGATGAGTTTCTGATCATATTTGCATTAAGTGCCCTCTTTTTAGTAAGTGCCCTTCTGAATGTATTCGGAGTTACGCCGGCCATAGGCGGGTTTTTTGTGGGCATGATTTTTTCTGAAACCAAGCTTGCTAAAGACTTTGAGCTCAAGTTGGCGCCTGTAAAATATGCATTTGCTTCCATATTTTTCGTTACTTTTGGATTTATGATCAATCTGCCAGAATTAGTTTCACAATGGAATATCATAATTGTATCTACAATTTTTATTGTTATCGATGAAGTAATTATATTGAGCATCTTTGCATATATGTTCGGGTTCAGTTCTAAATCCTCCATATTGATAGGTAGCGGAGCATTGCCTAGGACTGAAGGATCTGTAATATTCGCAAATATAGCAGTTTCTATATTCATAGCCTCGGGTGGTCTGATACTAACAAAGGCATATGTACTGGTTGCAATAACCGGTGGAATATGTATACTTACAAGCGTAGCTACACCTTTCTTCCTCAGAAACACTGAATCTATCTCTAATGCTCTAACTAAACTTGTACCTAAGTATTTAAGATATTCCGGTTCTGTAATTTCCAGAACTTTAAAACCTGTATTTTTCCCAAAGTACATTCCTTTGAGAGCACCTACTTACTCGGCTTTAATTGTATATATTGTATCCTTTGTGTATATTGTATTTCTTCTATTTTATAATAGCATGTTACACGTTTATGTGTACATAGGTGTTCCTGTACTGCTTTATTTTATTTGGTGGGCAACTAAAAATGTGATCAGACCTATCATTCATAACTCTCAATATTCGAATATTGGCATGAGCAGAAAGAGTGGCATACATATACAGAGAATTGTAACTCTAACGATAACTGCCCTGATGGGCATGATCATTGCTATCTCAGCTTTATGGAACTTTAATTGGATCTATGCTCTTGCTGTAATATTTTTTGCAATAGTTTATTTGCAGGTAGAATACTATTATTTCTATGTTAAATCCAGTGTTAATAACTTTTCTTTATCTTAATTCTTCGTAATTTAGCACCTTCATTATTTTGTGAATTCACAGCTCTAACCATAGAAAATATTCCTGCAAAGATAAGAAGAACTATACTCACAAAAAGTGCATAATGTATACCTGTCATGAACTTTGACGAGATTTTTCCGTTAAGTTTACCTAAGCCCAAAAATACTTCAAAGGCAACATATCTTGGTACTGTTGCTGCTGCTACTGTTATCGTTATCACATAGCTCATGAGAGTACCCATATTAGTAAGGGTTCTAAGCAGCCCAGAAATAGAACCGTAAATTCTTTTTGATGCTCCAGACATCACCGCACTGTTATTAGAAGGCCAGAACATAGATCCGCCAAAGCCTGAGATCATGGATCCTCCAATAATAAGGTATATTGAACTTGTCAGGTTTAGTAAAAAGTATACAAATACTCCTGCCGCCATGAAAAATATGCCCACAGTTGCCACTAATCCAGCTCCAACCCTGTCTGATAGCCGGCCCATGAAGGGTGCAAACATACTTGCCAGAACATAGCCAGGAACCAGAATAAGCGATGCATAAAGTGGCGTGAAAGCCCTGACTCCCTGCATATACATTATCAGTATGAATATTACTGACAAGTACCCAACCGACTGTAAAAAAGCAGCCATCAGAGAAAAGGTGAGTATGCGCTCTTTAAACGCGCTCAATTCTATTACTGGATCTTTAACCCTCAATTCTGTAAATATAAATGGAATTATCAATAGCAACCCAATGGTAATAAGAATAATATTGACTAATGACACTCCATTTCCTGCTATGCTAATAGCTCCGTATGATACAAGCCCCAGCAAAACTATTAACATTGCTGTCCCGGCATAATCTATTTTTATGTTTGTTCTCCTGTTATCTTTAATATACTTAAGTGCTATCACAAATCCGATCAATCCTATTGGTACATTTATATAGAATATATATCTCCACCCAATCAAAGTGGTTATTAATCCTCCAAGCACAATGCCAAGTGTCCCACCAATATTCCATCCCATGCTCGTTATTCCAAAGGCTTTTCCTCGTTCATTTGGTGGAAAATGATCTGCTACTATTGCACTGCTATTAGCTTGGATCAGAACCGCTCCGAATCCTTGAAATGCTCGCGCAACAATAAGAAAATCAATGTTAGGAGAGGCACCAGCAGTGGCAGAAGCTGCTATAAATACCAGAAATCCAATATTGAATATTCTCCCTCTGCCAAATATATCTCCAAGCCTGCCCATCTGGGTCGTCAATGCCGCCAGAAATAGCAGATATATCAATATTACCCAGATAGTATCAATAAAAGGTGCATTTAACCCAACAGTCAAAGTTGGCAATGCAAGTATTACTATCGTTGTATCTATGGCAGACATAAGGGTGCCTATGAGTACGCTTAATAGAATCAAGTTCCTGTTTTCAGCCGTAAGATCACCTTTGGGGTCGGATCACCCCCGCGCCAAAAAACCTTTCGTGTGGAGCTATTCTTGCAATATTGCATGATTTATAAAGGCTGGCATTTCTTAAATTCTCACACGCTATTTTTACTTTTCGTTTACACCGTAGAAAGTTTTTTAAAATATATTAATATTACATTCATTGTGATAATAGCTATATCAGGAACTCCAGGAACTGGAAAAACCAGCATTACAGAGCTTTTAAAAAATAAGTATAAGATTGTTCATTTAAATGATCTGGCAAAAGAGAAAGGGTGCCTGAAAGGATACGATAGAAAAAGAAAAGTCCGGATCGTGGATTATAAATGCCTGGATAATAAAATAGATGATGTTTCCGATATTATAATTGAGTCCCATTACGCGCATCTTATGCGCTTTGACATTCTCATAATTTTGAGAACAAAACCGGATGTTCTCAGAAAGAGATTGCTCGAAAAGGGATTTTCAAGCCAAAAAATTAATGAAAATTTAGAGGCAGAGGCGCTGGGGGTAATATCAGAAGAAAGCCTGGATTTTATTGATCGCGCATTCGAGATAGATACCTCTTTCATCACCCCAGAAGAGGCTGCAGATCTTGTGCTAAAGATCGTAAAAGAAAGACCGGATGAATACAGTATTGGAAAAATTGACTGGAGCAAGGAGATTTTGGAATGGTATTAGATTCTTATAGAAAAAATGTGGATAGCATACTGGAAAAAATCGCAAGGCCATTTTTGATATTTAAACCAAACACTCTATCATGGGCAGCATTTGTTTTTGCAGCATTAGGAGGCTTATTTTTCTATTTGGGGCACATTTATCTACTACTATCTTTTTTGATGATACTCCTAAATACCATCCTTGATGCACTAGATGGCAAAGTGGCAAGGATGAGAAACATGACCTCTAAACGCGGAGACTTTTTAGATCATTTACTGGATCGCTATGCGGATACTGCTATAATAGCAGGCATAATGTTTTCTGCTTATACTCAACCAGTCTGGGGGCTTTTAGCCCTTACCGGCATATATTTTACCAGCTATGCAGGAACACACGCTCTTGCTGTGACACACCAGCGTGATTACGGTGGATTATTGGGCAGAGCGGATAGACTTGTGCTTTTGATTATTCTTCCAATTCTGCAGTTTTTCAATATTCACCTTTACACCTATTCCATAACGACGATAATATTGATCATAATTGGAGTTCTGGGAAACATTACGGCAGTGCAGAGATCATACAGAACCTGGCGCAAGATCTAAGTTGTTCTTTTTCTTCTTTATCTTGTAATACAGAACTGGATGTGTTAAAAAATCTTGAAGACATAATCTATCGTTCACTTCATATTTTACACATAACCCATAAGATTCCATGGTCTTGCATTTTGGCGTAGAATATTCTTTCCCGGATCTCTCGCCTATTATATGAGAAACCTGATATTCAGTCAGCTTTTCATCAAAATCTGGTGCTTTTGTGAACAGCTGCATTATTTCATCCTTGCTCATTCCTATCTGATTCAGAAATGTTACAAGCGTGAATCTTGCTAAATGAGGAATGTTTACACCACTCTCAATCTTAGACAAAATATCTTTTATGCATGGTGGCAGAGCGTTTATTTCAAATTCACCTAACTCTGCAATATTGTATTTATTAATTATGCTATCTCTTAATTCTAATATTTCAGATAGTTCACTTTTAAAATACTCTTCAATATCTATCTTTTGCTCTGATAATCTTTTAATTTCTTCTTTAAAAGTCTTTACAAAATATTCTCTTATAAACAGCGAAATCTTTTTTTTATCCTCTTCTAAATTGAAGAGTACCATTCCATCTTTCAATTTCTGGGACACCAGCCTGTTTTTATCAGTAAAATCAGAAGAGATCATAATATATTTTAAAAAGCTAATCTTCAAAATTGATCCTGCAAACTCATATTTTATGTCCCAGTTTTCCAATATGGATTTTATGATATCGTAATTTAAAGTTTTATTCCCCAGATCCAGGTTTTTTAAGACCGCTTCTTCAATTCTATCACGCTTTAAATTTATGTATTTGCTTGTCAGAACAGGATCATTTACGTTCGACAAAAATATTTTTGAAATTATATATGCGTAAAAAATGCTATCCCCATCATAGCGCTTATAATCTAAATGATACTCGTTAGGATTAAGCGCATATTTTAATTCCTGAAAAAACAATGCTCTAGAATCCCTGTATTCAGAGCCCTGCAATAATGTAGATACCTCTAAATCCTTATAATTCTTAGCATACTCTCTTATGAACGGAAAATCTATTAAAACTTTATTAACACTCACAACACATAAAAGTCATTTCATATTAAAATACCTTTTTATTTTAAAAAAAACAATTAAGATAGATCTTTAGCATGGATCTGTGCAGATGTATATTTGAACGTTAGTAACTGTAGGCTGAATATCTCGCCCGAAGGCTTGACACTTACACCTCAGTTCTATCAAACTCTTCTTCTAAGAGCGTTCTTAACGGTGCCTCGTTTTTGGGCTTGCTTCGTGCTTAGATGCTTTCAGCACTTATCAATATATGGCGTGGCTACCCAGCAACTGCCTTGTCAGACAACTGGTAGACTAGTGGCCACGAACCCCCGTTCCTCTCGTACTAAAGGGTCCTTCCCAGCAGGCACCGACGCACTTCCATCGAAAAGCACCCCTACTGTCTCGCGACGTAGTGAACCCATCTCACGATTCCTTTTAATGGGCGAACAGCCCCACCCTTGGCAGCTAATACACCACCAGGATAGGAAGAGACGACATCGAAGTAGCAAACCGCCGGGTCGATATGAACTCTTGCCGGCGACGACTCAGTTATCCCTGGGGTAACTTCTCTCTTATCACCCGCCCCCACTAATGGGGACTGGGTGGTTCGCTAGACCCTACTTTCGTATCGCGGTTAATTATTGTTCTTAACCGCGTCAAGCCAGCTTTTGCTCTTATACTCAACAATGGATTTCTGACCCACTTGAGCTGACCTTTGGAGGCCCTTGTTTCCGTATTAAGGGCGTGGCGCCCCACCCAAACTGCCCACCTATCGTTGTCCTTTTGTTAAAGTTAGCAATATAACCTCGAAAGGGCGGTGTTTCATCATTGCCTCCAGTCAAGCTTGGACCTGACCTTCGACGGCTCCCGCCTACCCTACACAATCAAAGCCATATCACAGCAACAGGCTGCAGTAAAGCTCCACAGGGACTTCGCTTTCAGATGGAAGAGATTGGATTGTGCACCATTAAATTGATTTCACGGGACTCAACCCGGGGACAGTGGGACCCTCGTTGAACCTTCATGCAAGCCGCCAATTAAGCGGCTAGGTATTACGCTACCTTAAGAGGGTCATAGTTACCCCCGCCGTTTACCGGTCCTTCGCTCTCTTGTACGAGATTTTCAGATACCGGCACTGGGCAGGTTTCAGCGGCCATACGTATGTTTACACACTTGCGGCCACCTGTGTTTTTGTTAAACAGTCGGAGTCCCCTTGCCACTGCGACCTATTTTTTCTCGAAATAGGCACCCCTTCTTCCGAAGGTACAGGGCTATTTTGCCGAGTTCCCTCGGGTTGATTGTTCCCACACGCCTTGGGCTTCTAACCCAGGGGCACCTGTGTCGGTTCTGGGTACGAACGTGAACTTGACCTTAAGAGACTTTTCATTGGTTCTGGGAATAAACTAAACCCACCCTAGGCGGGCTCACATTCCTTTCTCCCACTTCTCGTTATTACAACACTCCATGAGATTCAAGAATGCAAAAGATTAGACGAGACCTCTTAGTCTGTCCCAAAACGTCATCTCTTAAACGAAACATTCACGGGGCTGGAATATTAACCAGCTTCCCATTCGATCAATTCCAATTAGGATTGACCTTAGGATCGCCTTACTCTTGGCTGACGAACATTGCCAAGAAACCCTAAGCCCCTTCGGCGGTGCCGAATCTTACGACACTTTGCTGCTACTTACGCCAGGATCCACGTTACTATTAGGTCCACCCCTCTTTACAGAGAGACTTCTACCCTAACAGCACGCCCTCCTACCGGATCACTCTTTTGAGTGCCCAAATGTCTCGGTAGCTGACTTAGTCCCGTCCATCTTCGGGGCCTAAACCCTCGATGGGTGAGCTGTTACGCACTCTTTAAAGGGTGGCTGCTTCTAAGCCAACCTTCCCACTGTTTTAGGGTTCAAACGCCCTTTGCATTACATTTAGTCAGCATTTTGGGACCTTAACATTTGTCTGGATTGTTCTCCTCTCGGGTATCAAGCTTATCCCGATCTCCCTAACTCCTCACTTCTCAGGTGATAATATCTTCGGAGTTTGAAAGAAAAGCGGAACCTTTCGGTTCTTAACTTCTCCATCGGTGGCTCTACGACATTATCTACCTCCATGAAGGCCTACCTGCGGGTAGTCTCGGAGGGAACCCGCTATTGCCAGCCTAGATTGACCTTTCACCCCTAGGCCCAGGTCAACCGAACGAGTTGCACATCAGAACCGGGTCGGTCCTCCACCCAGCTTTCGCTGGGCTTCAACCTGCCCAGGCCTAGATCGACTGGCTTCGGGTCTCCCGCTATTGACTTCAGGCGAGCACACCTCGTTCCTCACTTCATTGCGAAGTTGCGAACCTGTTGCTTTCGCTACGGCTCCTCTATGAAATAGATTAACCTTGCCAATAACCAGAACTCCCTGGCCCGTTCTTCAACACGGAGGATAAGACATTAGTCAGGTTTTTATTATAAAACCATCATTCCTTTCATGCCCTATCGAGTTATCACTATCTGGTTTCAGGGACTTTTCAACCCCCTGCCGGGGTACTTTTCAGCTTTCCCTCACGGTACTAGTAAGCTATCGGACTCGAAGCATATTTAGAATTAGATCTTAGTGAGACCCATCTTCTCGCGCGATATCCAACGCACGATACTCGGGATACTTCTTCTTGTAACTTGAACAGTTACGATTACAGGGCTATAACCTTCTATGGCAAATCGTTCCAGATCACTTCATCTTCCTGTTCGAGGTATTAAAAAAAGTCCACACTCCACATCTCACTTCCTTTTCAAGAAGTGATTCGGTTTGTTCTGTTCCGCTTTCTCTCGCCGGTACTAACGGAATCTCGGTTGATTTCTTTTCCTTAGGGTACTAAGATGTTTCAATTCCCCCAGTTCCCGTTTCTCTAAAGAAACTACATTACTGTAAAGAAGTCTCATTCGGAAATCTTCGGATCTAAGGCTCCATGCGCCTACCCGAAGCATATCGCTGCTTGGCACGTCCTTCTTCGCGATTCGAGCCTAGCCATCCACCAGATAGTTTAGAGCAGCATCTGCACTAATCCATCTTGCCGATCTATCTTATGATTGGCTTCATCGAAATGAAATATTTCTAAGCCCTTCCCCGATGATATATTATATTCATCGAGTGCATTTTTTAAGGTAAAAAAACCATAAGCTTTACCTATATTTAAGATTAACGCTTTCTTTTTTATACTGCCTTGAGCGTTAATATTATTTTTTTCTCTATATATTATAAGACCTTGCCAAATTTTCTATGAAAAAGATTTATTTGACTTATCCTTGACAATTCCGCATCTTTGACTGAAAAAACTATCAGAGATTCTTTCTTTACCTGTTAATAATCAACTCTTCTGCGATTTTTGAGCCTATCAATAGTTTACCGATGCTTTTTGATATATGTAATATGTCGCCCTTTTGAATGGAATAGTCTCTCTCCTCATCTGAAATAATACGGCTACTGAGTATCATTAATAATACAGATCCTGTTTCCTTTTTTTCTTCTACTTTTTTTATCTCTACCGTCTCTTTTACCGGTGGTAAATCTATTTTCTTGGCTGTTTCATATGTTTCATAAAATTTATTTGTTTCTAGAAAATTCTGAAGCCCTTCATAAAATAATTGCTCTTCTCCTGCTAAATTAATAATTTGTGCTCCTTTAGACATAAATTGGTTATTTAATGTCTGTAATGTTATTTTTTCAAGTCTTAATTTAACAAGCTCTTTGTAAATATTTTCAATATTAGATAGACGCTTTAATAAATTACCATATTTATCATTTTCCTGTTTTAAAAAGGTGTCTTGAATTTCATTCCTAAGTAATATTATTTCTTTCTTTACATTTTCATAAAAATTATCTGGTATTTTAATTAACTTCTTCGAATTTTTTTCTTCTATTTTTAAATCGTACAGTCTATCTATAATATTATTCTCCATTATTTTTTGATATGCTTTTTAACTATTTTAATTTTTTAGAACATTTTTTCCCAAATTTTTATTGCTTTAAATATATCTTACCTACCTATCTATTTGGTCTTTTAAGTTCTTCTCTATCTGGATCATTTTTGTTGTCGCGACATGGCAAAATCAACCACTTTTACTGCTCAATCCACTCCTCAAAAATTCAAGATCTAGTTTTTTTTGAAAAATTTTGCTTTTTATTCCAGAGTACAGTAAATATATACCATGGCAATATTTTATTCACATAAAATTTGGATTGTGGTATCATTAGCTTTTTCTGAGTGAGCTTAACCACTAAACTTTGAGTGGATTTATCAATATGTAAATTCCGATCACCTATATATAGGAAATTATTTCGGGATAACACAACATAAAATCCAAATAGAAATCTTTATATACTACTACGGATTACAACCATTTGCCTATTTTTATATTAGAGAAATAGGGAAAAACGAAAAAGGATGTAATAAATATGGAAGGAACAACGAAAATAAAAGATCTAACACCTGATTCTAAAAGAGTTAATGTGTTAGCAAAAGTAGTAAGTATCGGCGAAACGAAAGACATACAGACCAGATTTGGCGAGACTAAAAAATTGACAGAAGCGGTATTGGGCGATGATTCAGGATTGGTCACCATGACATTATGGGGAGATCAGATCGGTATTATTGCACCATCAGACACTGTTATAATAGACAATGGATACACCTCATTAGTAAGAGGACATCTAAGGCTAAATATTGGAAAATATGGAAATATAAAGAAAGCGGAAGAGACAGTAGATAATATTAACAATGAGAATGATATGAGCGCTCAAGAGCATGAGCAGACATTTAGACATAACAATAGAAGATTCCAAGGGAATTATAACTCAGGAAGCTCAGGAAACAATAATAGCAGAGGAAAAAGAGACTTTAGGCCAAGAAAACAGTTCTAAGTAATCTTCCTTTTTTTATTTTTTTAGAAAGTTTTTTTTATATAATACTATTATAGTTATTTATGAAAATAGTAGCTGGTTCTGCATCTAGGAATATTGCTAAAAACCTTGCTGAAAAACTTAAAACTGAAATTGCACACACTGAAATAAAAAGGTTTCCGGATGGAGAAGTATATATTCGATTGTTTGAAAATCTGGATGACCAAGATGTTATTTTAGTGCAGAATACTTATCCAGATTCAAATATTATAGAGCTTTTATTATTACAAGATGCAATTAAACAGTATAAGATAAAAAAATTGATAACTGTGATTCCTTACTTTGGATATGGGAGACAAGATAAAAGATTCAATGAAGGGGAACCTATAAGTGCTAGATTAATGGCAAAAATATTACAAATGAACAGTGATGAAATAATTCTAGTAAATTTACATGCTAGCGATACGCTAAAGTGGTTTGATATTCCAGCATACGAAGTCAGAGCTGAATATGCTCTGGCAAAGTATCTAGAACGATTTAAACCGGATATGATTATATCTCCTGATAAAGGATCCATAGAACGTGCCAAGTATGTAGCAGATCTTCTGAATGTGAAATATGATCATTTCGAGAAGAAGAGAATAAGTGGAGATAAGGTGGTTATAGAGAAAAAAGACCTTGACGTTCAAGGTAAAGTAGTTGCAATCGTGGATGATATGATATCTACTGGAGGCACGATAATTGCAGCCGCACAGATTTTAAGAGAACAAAAAGCAGAAAAGGTTGTGGTGGGATGTATACATGGCGTATTTGTGAATAATTCGCTTCAGAAATTAGAGATGTATGTTGATGCAATAATATCCACGGATACTATTGAAAATGAAAAATCAGTAGTAACGGTTGCAGACCTTATTTATGATCAAATAATGAAAAATAATTTAAACTAATAGAGATTTAAGGTAAAAGAATGTGGAAAAAATGAAACTGAAAATATGTCAAACTCATGGTCCTTTCAGAGGAGAACATTGCCCTATATGCGGAGAGGAAGGAAAATTTCTGTTAAATGATTGGGAAACTGACGCGGTAAGCAGAATGTTAACTGGTATTTTAAGACATTTTCCGGATAAGTTCAATTTAAAACTTGATGAGCATGGATGGGCTAGCATAAATGATGTTGTAGACGCAATTAAAAAAAGACATCCTAGATTTATGTGGCTAAAGCCTATGCATGTTGAATATTTTATACTGACTGACCCAAAAGGCAGGTTTCAGCTGGATGTAAATGAAAAGAAGGTTAGAGCTGTTTATGGTCATTCTATAGATGTAGATCTCTCTGATCTGCCAACTGACAAAATTCCTGAAAAACTATATTTTCCTACTACGGCTGAAGAAGAAGAGTTTATTTTAGAGATCGGATTAAAACCAGGAGAGAGAAGATGGGTACATTTGAGCAAAAGTTATGAAGAAGCGTATATAGCAGGAAAACATAGAACTGATGATCCAGTAGTATTAGAGATAAATTCCAAAGAAGCTCAGGAAAACGGTATAGTTTTTTACAGAGCTGCAAAAACGATATATATAACAAAAGAGATTCCTGTCCAGTTCATAAAGCATGCTAGAAAAAGGAAAATTGAAGTACCTGAAGAAGAACTAAAAATAATACAGCAAGAAAAATTAAGAAAAGAAAAAAAAGAGAAAGAGAAGCTTCTTAAAAAAGACAAATATAAAGAAGAAGATTAGAGGGCCGATAGATCAGCTGGTAGATCGCCACACTTGCAATGTGGAGGCCTGGGGTTCAAATCCCCATCGGTCCATTACATCCGGATCCATAGGGTTCTGAACCTAGAAAAAATTCCAAGTTTCTTACCTCATTTATAGCATCTTCCTGGGTAGGATGCAGATATACTTGTGTAGATGAAAGATTCTCATGTCCCAGCAGACGGGCCACATAATAGACTGATATCCCTTTCTTCAACAGCTCTGTGGCGTAAGTTTATCTGGCCATATGTGGATGAAAACTGACATCGATCTGAACATGTTACGTAAAGAATGAATAATTAAGGATTAAACTGTTTTTAAAGAATTTAAATTATTCATACTCTTTTCTTAAAGCATTTACCGCCGAGACCATGTTTTTCAGTTTTTGGTACGCTATTTCTCTAGATCTCGTTCTCAGTCCACAGTCTGGATTGACTGCCAGTTTTTTGAGATCAATGAACTTTAAAGCGTATTTTAATCTGGAAACGATCAGTTCTACAGGCTCAACGAAATCAGTATGCACATCTAGTACACCCACACCCAATCTTTTATCTGTGTATTCTGAAAACAGTTTTAGTTCTTTATAGCCGGTCCTATCTGCATTTACAGCGATATTATCTCTGTTTGCATACTCTAGATTGAATGAATAAAAATCCATGTCTGGAATTATCTTGTACAATAATTCATAGTTACTGCTATAACAAACATGAAGATGTGCTTCTATATCGAGCCCTTTAATCGTGTAGTTCATTGCGTCTCTGAACATCTGCATTTCTGAAGGATGCGTGGTAGCAGCAGGCTCGTCAATTTGCACCTTCAGCTTTTCAGGCCTGCGCCATGCCCGGGTCAGGTCTATAATGTTTTCTCTTACAATCTTTGCAAAATCAAATAGTATCTCTTCTCTATTATTATAATATTCATTAAAAGACCAGTCCATTAATGTGTAAGGCCCTGTGATTGGAATCTTCAAGTCTTTTTTTGAAAATTGCACAGCATAATTGAACTCTTCAATATATGGATTGTCTACACTTTCTAATTTTTTAAATATTGCTGCTTTTTCATAATATCTGTTATCAAACGACCGTACTTGTCCATAAAACCTCAACCCTCCCATATGAGATACGGGATGCTTGTACATTTCCCATCTAAACATTTCACCACCTACTCCAATATTGTCAAGTCCAGTAGACTCCATGTATTCTAATGTTTCTTTCAATGCTTTTATTTGACTATTTTTCAGATCTTTGGCATTGCCATAAGCTTTGATCAAATAGTCTGGTTTTTTAAAAGATCCAATTTCTTGAGTGTAAAGTATCATCTTTATCTTTCCTCCAGTTTAGCCATAAATTCCAGTTTTTTCAATGCTATTTCACGCGGCAAAAAATCAAAATTCTCATTGCCGGTTACCACGCCATTTTCTGCTATGTTTTCTGGTTCTTCCATCTTCGTGTTCATTGCGTCTATCTGTTGCAGCACGGGATATGAACGCTTGAACGGATAAGAGTAGAACGGCATTTTATCATGATATATTTTACCTTCAGGGTCTAAATATGCCTGCGCTTTCCTAACAATCACTCTTTCACTATGCTTTATATTTTTTAAGAGTGTCTCATATTCTTTTTCTTTTGCAGGAAACGGATATTCAACTAGCTCTATATATGAAGGCTCATACTCTTTTATAATCTCATTTAAAATGTCTAGATAATCTCCAAAAAAATCAGCGTAAGTGCTGCTGAATGAAGAAAGGGAATAGAAGTAATGAGGAGAAGGCAAGGTAATCTTGTTATTTTTAAAATAGTAAGGACCTGGAAGATTGTACTCTTTTAGTGTCTTGGGTTCTAAATCAACCAGTTTGATCTTTCCTGTAACCAGTGGCTTTCTGTAAAAGGTGTTCGTTTCAAAATATCTTGTGAGTGTTCCAGACTCGATGTTTTGTGCCATTACAGTAAATGGGCGCATTAAATCATGAAAATTAAAATGTGGCTCTGAAATTATCCGTAATTTTAATTGTTTCTGTATCTCTAAAAACTGTGTTCTTTCAATATCCAGTTTTTCTTTCAATTTTTCAGCACTTAACTTTCCCAGCTCAAATCTCTTGATTTCTCTTATCAGTTCGTTACTTCTTGGAAATAATCCACTAACCATTACTTCTCTCATTTTTATAACACTTCCAGTAAGCTCTTTGTTTCTTTGAAATTATTAACAGGCATAATGTGTATGCCTGCTATTTTGTTTTTTATTTCTTCGTAAATTTCCAGTACCACTTTTATACTTTCTTTTTCAAAGTCTTCAGTATCTAAAAATCGCCTTAGATTTGACTCTGATATGTCCAGGCCCAGACTTTTGTAATCTTCAAGGAAAGCCCTAGATTTGGGCAATATAAAACCTGCAACTGTAATTTTCCCAAACTCGGTCAGCATGTTTGTAATGTTCTGGTTTAACTCTAATATCCCCTGAGTAATGAAAAAATCAGAGCCATGCTCCAATTTCTTTAATATATACTCGTGAGGATAAGAGTGAAAAATTGATGTTCCAACTGCCTTTTTAGTTGGTGAATATTTCTGATAAATGTCATGGATCATAGATATCAGAGTTAATGTATCCACCTCCCTGACCTCTTTGAAAGTATCAACCGTATCTCCACCAATTACAAAAAAGCCGTCCATATCCAGTACCAATCCTGCATAAACGTCAGATCTCAGCGCCAGGAGGTTTCTATCTCTTGGAGTGATATGCGGTATTACAGAAATATCCAGTTCTTTCTTTAAAATGTGTGCATAAGCAATTGAGTTTATGGTGGGTTTTCCCCTAGCATTATCTGTAACGGTTATAAAATCCAGAAGGTCTGAGATAGATCTTAGTTCTTCCAACTGTTCATTAACTTTGCTGATTTTTGGCGGGACCACTTCCAAACTTCTGATCCCCTTGGTACCATTAAATTTACTGAAGAAATCCATCTTAACTTTTCTAAACAACTTCTTGATATTTAATACTTTTGTGAGTATTTCATTTATGTGGTTAAAAATTATGGGATGCTTCATAATATTTATATCAGTACAAATTCTATATATTGTGGACAAGAATATATCTATTCATCCATAGAATTTTATAAAAATGAGATAGATCATAGCATTTGTATTCATATCCATATATATCAGAATTATATACCAAAAAATGAGTATATACCCAAAAATTAATAATAATATATGCAATATCCCCCAGTATGGAAAATATAGATAAAGCAATTAAGGATCTCAAAGAAGGTAAGCCGATATTAATTTTTGATTCTGAAAGTAGGGAGGGAGAAACAGATATAACCGTAGCATCTCAATTTGTAACTTTTGAAACAATAAAGATGATGAGAAAAGATGGTGGTGGTTTAATATGCACTACACTTCCTTATAACGTTTCACAAAAGCTTGGAATGCCATATCTCGTAGATCTGTTTAAGAACTCAAATTTAGAGATTTTTAGGTTACTTTCTCCCACAGATATTCCATATGACACAAAATCATCTTTTTCTTTTACTATTAACCATCGTAAAACTTTTACAGGCATACCTGACAAAGATCGGGCTCTCACAATTTCCGAGTTTTCCAAGATCATAGATCTGGCGATCAAAGATGGAACCAGTGCTCTTTCAGAGTTTGGTAAGAATTTCAGAAGCCCAGGTCATGTACATTTACTGATTGCCTCTAAAAACCTGCTTAAAGAGAGGCTAGGGCATACAGAACTATCTATGGCAATGGCGCAGATGGCAGGGGTAATACCATCTACTACGATCGTTGAGATGATGGGCGATGATGGTACGTCATTGAAGAAAACGGAAGCTATTAAATATGGAAAGCTACATAACTTTACATTCGTAGAAGGAAAAGATATAATAGAAAGGTGGAATAATTGGTCAGAGTAATGGCAACCGGTGTGTTTGACATTCTCCATCTGGGTCACATTTACTTTTTAAAAGAGGCACGGAAATATGGAGATGAGCTAGTAGTGGTAGTAGCAAGAGACAATACCGCAAAGAAACTAAAGCATTTGCCTATAATTAACGAGCAAAACAGGATGACCCTGGTATCTAATCTAAAGCCTGTCGACCGTGCAATCCTAGGGCATGAAGATGACATGTACAAGACTGTAGCAGAGGTAAAACCAGATGTGATAGTGTTGGGATATGATCAGGCTTTTGATGAGAAAGAAATAGAAAGAAAGTGCAAAGAGATAGGTTTAACTGTTAAAGTGGTAAGACTTGGCAAGTTTTCAGAATCTGATCTAAATGGAACCAGAAAAATTGTGGCAAAGATTGTAGAAGCTTACAATTTTCAGAAATATATGGAAAATGTTGAAAATTCTGAGGTGATTAAAAAATGAAGACTGTTGGAATAGTAGACACTACTTTTGCCAGATTTGACATGGGCTCGGTAGCTGAAAACACTTTGAATAACATGACCACAAACATCAAAATCATCAGATATACGGTGCCAGGAGTGAAAGACTTGCCAGTAGCATGTAAAAAACTGATCGAAGAGAAAAAGTGTGACATTGTGATGGCATTAGGTATGCCAGGCCCAAAAGAAATAGACAAGATTTGTGCGCATGAAGCTTCTACAGGATTGATCCAGGTACAGTTAATGACAAACATACATATCATAGAGGTATTTGTGCACGAAGACGAGGCAAAAGATGCTAAAGAGCTGGCTTATCTGGCTAAAGAGCGTGCAAGAGAACACGCTGAAAATGTATATTATCTGTTATTTGATCCCGCGCACCTGACCAAGATGGCAGGCAAAGGATTGAGGCAGGGATTTGAGGATGCTGGAGCAGTAAGGTAAAAGAGGTGTTTGAAAAATGGCTGATAAAATAAAAATTGGAATAGTGGTTTCTGAATATAATTTTGACATAACTATGATGATGTTAGAGCGTGCGAAAGTTGAGGCTGAGTTTTTAGGTGCTGAGATCTCAAAGATTGTGTATGTACCAGGTACATTCGACATTCCGCTAGGTGTAAAAAAGCTGCTAGACTCTGAAAAAGTGGATGGAGTAGTAACACTTGGCGCAGTGATTGAAGGAGAAACTGCTCATGATGAGATAATAATGCACAATGCAGCACGAAAGATTGAAGATCTTATGATAGAGTATGGAAAACCGGTAGCGCTTGGGATATCCGGGCATGGAGAAACAAGATTACAGGCTCTTGACAGAATAGAAAAAGGCAGAGAAGCTGTTGAGACCGTTGTAAAAATGGTAAAAAGGCTGAAAGAGATATAGTACAAAATACTTGAATCATATATTTGGAGTATTCAGAATTAATAACTATACTCCAAATCTTCTTTTTCTTAATTGATAAGAGTGTATTGCTCTTAAAAAATCCAGCTTTTTGAAAGTAGGCCAGTAAACGTCAGAAAAATATATTTCTGAATAAGCAATCTGCCATAGCAGGAAATTAGAGATTCTTTCTTCTCCCGAAGTTCTTAATAGCAGGTCCGGGTCCGGTATGTTCTGCGTATACATGTTTTCCGACACTTTTTCTTCAGTTATATCCTCTATTTCCAATTTTCCATCTTTCACCATTCTTGCAATTTTCTTTATTGCGGAGATAATTTCTTCTCTACCTCCGTATGCCAGTGCTACATTAAAATAAAAATTAGAAAAATCTTTAGTCAATTCTTCAAGTTCCTCTATTTTTTTCACCAAAAATTTTGGTATTAGATCTTTTCTGCCTATTATTTTTATTCTAACTTTGTTTTTATAAATTCTTTCATCTTTAATTGCGCTTTCTAAAGCATCGTAAAATATCTGCATTAAATCTTCAATTTCCTCATTTGATCTCTTAAAATTTTCAGTGGAAAAAGCATAAACAGTAAGTACCTTTACATTGAGTTCCAGGCACCAGTTTAAAACTTCTTCTACCTTTTCTTTCCCTTTTTTATGTCCTTCTGCATTATTAAGGCCGTATTCCATAGCAAATCTACGGTTTCCATCCATTATTATGGCTATATGTTCTGGGATAGGCCCATTTTTAACAGTATTAAATAACCGCTGCTCATACGCTTTATAAGCTAGCTCTGCAATACTATCTCCAAATTTATCTTGCACAGATAGAATAATGATATTTTGCATTTAAACATTTTTATTATATTAAAAATAAAGGCACTAAAAAAATATATATAAAAGAACAGATTACACTCACTATAAAGTGTAGAGGTAATTTTGTTATGTATATGGTTGTAGATGATGAAGATGTGCTACGCATTCCCCCAGAAATGTTAGGAGGAGATATAGATCAGATACTTTTCCAACTTTCGAGAGAAAAACTGGAAGGAAAGGTCAGATTAATTGAAGAGGATACTAAAGATAATAAAAAATATATTATTATAGCTATTTTGAGCTTAGAAAGAATTGGTGATGGTCGAATTATTCCTGGAGATGGTGGAGTTTATCAGAGAATAAAGTTTGAGGCACTGACTTTCAAGCCTGAGCTGCAGGAAGTAATTGAAGGAAACATAGTAGAAGTAAAAGAGTTCGGAGCTTTTGTGCGATTTGGAGCTCTGGACGGGTTGCTTCACATTTCTCAAATATTTGACGATAGATTTGATATTGATCTTGAGAATAAAAGGTTGATTGGCAAAGAATCTAAAAAAGATCTAAGACTAAATGACCGGGTTAGGGTTAGATTTGTATCTTTAAGCTTAAATGAAGATAATGTCAGAGAAAGTAAAGTTGGACTGACAATGAGACAGCCGGGACTTGGAAAATTAGATTATCTGGAAAAAGAGGCGACTAAAAATGCGTGAATATAGAGCTTGCAGAAAATGCCATACTATAACAGAGGATCTTAAATGCCCTGAATGTGGAGGAGAAACCGTTCTTGAATGGGAAGGTTTTGTATATATTATAAACAGCCAATTTTCAAAAATAGCACAGCACATGAATATAACCAAAGATGGACAGTATGCAATTAAAGTTAGATAGAGATCTCGTTTTACCTGAAAAATTAAGGAAAGAGCTGAGCATTGCCTCTGGAATCTTGATACAGACAGAAGATCTGAAGAATTATTTATCAGATTCAGATACTGTATATTCAGTTGGAGACATGACCACAGATACATTGATAAAAAATGGGCATAAACCAAAAATAGCAATATTTGATAATAAAACTAAGAGAGGGGATATAAAGATAGACAGTTTTAAAGATCAGTATCCAAAAATAAAAAAAGTGACCAATCCCCCGGGAAAAATAACGTTAGAATTGTGGAATGTTATAAAAGAGGCAATAGATTCAAATACATATACTGCAATTGAAGTAGTGGGAGAAGAAGATCTGGCTGCATTACCCTGTATATATATGGCAAAAAAGAATGTAAAGGTTATATATGGTATACCTGATATGGGTATGAATATGATCATAGTAGATCTAAAAATAAAAAAGAAAATTGAAAAAATATTAAAGTTGATGGAGTGAATGTGATATGAACATAGAGATACTGGATAAAAAGGAAAACAATTTATTGCATCGAACCGAGATAAAATTCAAGGTTGTTCACAATCGTGAAAAAACGCCTACGAGAGATGCGATAAGAAAAGTACTTGCAGATAACATGAATACAAAGATTGACACTGTAATAATAGATAGTGTAAAAACACAGTTTGGAAAAGAAGAAGTTATAGTGTATGGTAAAATCTATGATAATGTAGAAAATGCAAAAAAGATTGAACCAGATTATATACTTTTGAGACATAAGCTAATTGAGAAGAAATCATAGGTGATTTAAAATGAGCAATATTTATGAAGTTAAAGATGGCAAAGTAACGAGAAGCAGAAGAACCTGCCCTAAATGCGGGCCCGGTACTTTTTTAGCGGAGCATAGTGATCGATACACTTGCGGAAAGTGCGGATACACAGAATACAAGAAAAAGTAGCATGGGTCTGTAGTGTAGCTGGAGAGCATCGAGGCTTCCGGAGCCTCAGACTCGGGTTCAACTCCCGACAGACCCGTA
>JAVRLB010000006.1:0-34347 GCA_031961865.1 Thermoplasmatota archaeon
TCCAGTTTAGTCAATAAATTTTTACCAACCTTTCACATATAATTTTGAAAAGCTGGTGAATATATGTAAGTCTTGGAGAATTTGAGCACATTGAAGAGGAAGGTAAAACAAGGAGACTATATGCATTTTCAATGATCTTGGGACATTCAATGAAATTATTACAGAATTCGCATCAGAAATTATATAAAATTAAAAAGAACATAATGGAAATCTAAGTTTCAGAGTAAAGATTGTAAAAAATGGTGTAAAATAAATATATCTGTGAAGATCAAAAATATATCTATACCTTAATTCATATGTTAATTCTAAAATTCAGAACTTTTTTTATATTATCCCCTATAATAAAACGGGCCCGAGGGGATTTGAACCCCTGATAGCTGGCTTAGAAGGCCAGTGCCTTATCCAAACTAGGCCACGAGCCCCTGACAAATGTTTTTTACCAACCGCGTTCCTGCAATTTCTGGTCTGCCGGTATTGTTGAAATGTCCGTACCTTTCATTGCCGACAATCCTTTTGATACCTCTGCTATTATTGTAGGATCATCATAGTGCTCTACCGCATCAACTATGGCTTTTCCGATCTCTACAGGATTTGGAGACTTGAATATTCCAGACCCCACAAATACACCGTCTGCTCCGAGCTCCATCATCAATGCTGCGTCTGCAGGAGTGGCAATGCCGCCCGCAGCAAAATTGACTACGTTCAATCTTCCTAGTTTCCTGATCTCTTTCAGGTTTTCATAAAGACCTTTGTTGATCTCTTCAATTGTATATTTTGAAAATACTATATCTCCCTTTTTAAATGAATTGGGTTCTCCGTTAAACTCTCGAATCTGATTCTCAAGAATTAGATAGCTCGATGCGTATTTTTCAGCAATGCTGTATAAGTCATCATCATCCTTCAATTTCAGATCTGCTATCGCCTTGCTTACCAGTCTCATATGCCTTACAGCCTCTATAACATTGCCGGTACCAGCCTCTCCCTTGGTCCTTATCATAGCACTGCCTTCCCATATTCTTCTAACTGCTTCGCCTAGGTTTCTGGCACCACACACGAACGGAATCTTGAACTCTCGCTTGTCTATGTGAAAAAATGGATCTGCCGGTGTTAATACTTCGCTCTCGTCAAGCATGTCTACTCCCAGCACTTCCAGAGCTCTCGCTTCGGATATGTGCCCGATTCTAACCTTAGCCATCACAGGTATTGTTACAGCCTCCAAGATCTCTTTTATCTTAAGAGGATCTGCCATTCTAGCAACGCCTCCTGCCGCTCTTATATCTGCGGGTACTTTTTCCAGGGCCATTACTGCAACTGCCCCCGCTTCTTCAGCAATGTGAGCTTGCTCGGCGTTTATAACGTCCATTATAACGCCACCTTTCTGCATCTTAGCAAAGCCTCTTTTGATCAGGTCAGTGCCGTATCTTAATTTTGAAATATCTGCTGGCATTATTATACACCTTCATAACCTACAACTATTACATAGATATTAATTTTTTTGAACCTTATCTATTATACAGTAAAAAAGGTTAATTTGGCATGCTCGTCAGAAGAAAAGCTCAGGTAAGTCCCTCACTGTTGAATATGAAAACACGGGCCCATCCTTGCACACATAGTATCTGCCAATATTGCAATGCCCGCATAAACCGATTCCGCATTTCATTTTTCTTTCTAACGATAAATAGATATTGTCATCTTCCACACCCATTTTCTTGAGCTCTATCACTGAAAATTTGATCATTATTGTAGGGCCGATTATTATAAACTTGCTATGAATGCTAGATATCCTGTTAAACAGCGTGGTAACAACTCCTACATTGCCTTTCCATCCTTTATTTGCATTGTCTACGGATACATATACGTCGAATATTTTACGCCAGCTTTCTATTTCCCGTTTATATACTATATCTTCTGGAGACCTGGCACCGTACAATAGCGTCAGGTTTCTGTTGTTGTTAGCGATCGAATGCTCAATGTACGATCGTGCAGGAGGCAATCCTATTCCTCCAGCAATAAGCACTGTGTCTCCATCCGGCTCTGGAAAGCCAGTTCCATAAGGTCCTCGTATTCCGATCCGGTCTCCTTTATGCATCTTATGCATTATTTCAGTCACTTTTCCCACTTTTTTAATGCTGAACAATAACCCGTTTTTACTGCTTGCTAAGGATATCGGCACTTCTCCATACCCCGCTACAGATAGCTCGTAAAACTGGCCTGGCTTTGGGGATATGTCAAATACGTTTTGGATAAGAAAAGATTTTACATCTGCCGTTTCGTTGTTAATATCCAGAATCTCTGCATTTAAAGGAGCCATACTGTTCATGGTTTCACCTTCTCTATTACTTCTCTGATATCTATTTTCACGGGACATACTTCAATGCAACGGCCACAGCCTGTGCACAGATAATAGCCGTAATTTTCATAATGGAACTTGAGCTTGTGCAAAAACCGCTGTCTTAACCGCAAATCCAGCGTAATACGGGGATTTGCATTTCCGGCGATTCTCGTAAATCCTGCCAGAATGCAAGAGTCCCACTCTCTGAATCTCTCATTATCAACATCAAACACATCAAAACAGAAACATGTAGGACACGCATAATTGCAGGCCCCGCATGATATGCACCGTTCTCCATACTCTTTCCATAGCGGACTGTTCCAGTCCAGTTTCTCAGCCATGTTTTCTACATTATATCGCTTCATTTTATCGTATACATTTCCAGCCATATTTTTTGCTGTTTCTAGATCTCTTTCATCAGCGATCTCAGTATCCGGGCCTATAAATCGATCGTTAAAAGATTCAACTAAATAATACGATCCAATATCGGTAAATTGCAATTCAAATCCCTCTTCGAGCCTCGGGCCGTAAAAAGTGGTGCAGAACCCGTATTCACAAGGTTCTGTGCATACAAAATTGAAAAAATGAACCTTGCTTCTTCTATTCTCAAAGTTATTATCTTTATATTCTTTCAAAAACACATCATCGAGCATTTTAAATGCTCTCAAATCGCAAGATTTCACTCCGATCACAATGAGCTCTTTTGAATCATCCTTAAAAATATTCTCAATTGGTGGATAAATCTGCTCTTTAGGCCCCAGCAACGTTTTAACGTCTTTGAACTGTGACCCGTTATCTAATCGAGAAAACACGTAATCAGAGCCTACCAGTCTGGGGCCCCATACTTCGTATTTTTTCAGGAGCCAGTCTATGTAGTTTTTCATGTGCTCTTTCTCGATTTTATAGAGCATTATGATCCCTCCTTTTCAGCTTTACAGCCGTGACTTTCAGCTCTGGTATCTTTGCGATAGGGTCCAGAGTCGGGTTCGTGATTTTGTTAGCAGGCGCTTCATAATAATGAAACGGCATAAACAGTATTCCCTCCATGACCAGGTCCGTGATCTTCGCTTTTACTTCTAGAGAGCCGTAACGGGATGTTAAAATTACAGGATCTTCATTTTTTATATGATATTTTTTTGCGTCTTCGGGACAGATCTCAACATATGGCTCAGGTGCCTCTCGTTCCAGTGTGTTAATCTTTCTTGTCATAGTTCCAGTATGAAACTGATAGTATATTCTACCAGTTGTAAGAATGAATGGATATTCATTGTCAGAAAATTCAGATGGCTTTTTCCATTCTGAAGGAATGAACTTCCCTTTTCCTATTGTAAATTTTTCAGTATGCATTATCTCGGTTCCCGTGCAATCTTTTACAGGCCATTGTATCCCTTTTTCCTTAATACATGAGTACGTAACACTAGAATACTGTGGCACTAACTGCGAAATCTCGGTCATGATATCTTCTGGTCCTGAGTATGACCATCCATATCCCATCTTGTTCGCAATCATCTGAAATATTACCCAGTCATTTTTAGACTCCCACAGAGGCTTTAAAAACGGAGAGATCAATTGTATCCTGCGTTCGGTGTTTGTAAAAGTGCCCAGCTTTTCTGCAAAGCTGTAAGATGGCAGTACCAGATGGGCAAGATTCGCAGTTTCAGTAAGGAATATATCCTGCACTATTAAAAAGTCCAGGCTTTTCAATGCTTTAATTATATTCTCGTTGTCTGGCTCTGATATTACCGGATTCTCGCCCATTATATACATAACCTTAATCTTATTTTTAAGTGCTTCTTCAAACATCTCGGTCAATGACAATCCCGGCTCTTTCGGAATCTTGCAGTTCCAATACTTCTCAAATTTCTCCCTGCCCTGGTCATCGTATACTCTTCTGTACCCTGGCAGTAGGTCGCATAACGCACCCATGTCACTGGATCCCTGCACGTTGTTTTGACCTCTGAGAGGTGCAATGCCTGTACCTCTGACTCCTACATTGCCAGTAAGCAGTGCCAGATTCGCGATCGCCTGCACATTTTGAGTGCCCTGAGTATGCTGCGTTATGCCCATTGCGTAAAATATAATAGATCTTGATTTTGCGTACAGAATCGCCGCCTTTTCTATTAATTCTGGATCTATGCCTGTGATTCTAGAGCCTCGATCCAGATTGTAATAGTCTACTACTTTTCTGAACTCTTCAAAATTCTCAGTTCTATCCTCTATAAATCTTCTGTTTAGAAGATTTCTTTCGATAATTACATGAGCAATTGTATTCAAAAGTGCAAGATCCGTGCCTGGAATATGTCTTAAATGTATCTCTGCAAAATTTGAAAGCTGTATTTTTCTGGGATCTGCTAATATCAGCTTTTTTCCTCTCTGAACGTTATTTATTATTCTTGCCCCTATAATAGGATGCTGCTCCGTAGTGTTAGAACCGATCACAAAATACAGATCTGCATTGTCAATATCCGCAATAGACGTGGTCATCGCACCACTGCCGATCGTAGATATAAGCCCTTCAATAGTGCTTGCATGACAGCTTCTAGCACAGTGATCGATGTTGTTGGTATGAAAAACCTGCCTTGCGAGCTTTTGCATCAGATAGTTATCTTCATTTGTGCACTTTGCGCTTGCCTGAAAAGCAATTGCTTTAGGTCCATATTTATCAAGTGCCTCAGTAAGCTTATTTACAACAATATCAATTGCGTGGTCCCATGTGATCTCAACAAACTTACTGTCTACTTTCAATAACGGTTTCTTTAATCTCTTTTCAGAAGTAACGTAATTAATGCCTTTCCAACCCTTAATACATAATGCCCCAGAATTTATATCTTTTCTTTTCGAAGGTACAATGTTTTTGATGTTTTTGCCATCTGAGATTACAATTAAATTACAGCCTACTCCACAATATGGGCAAACAGTAGTAGCTTCCATATTTACTTTTAATAAAAACTATTACTTAACTTTTCTCATTTCCTCTGCAATTACTCTTTAAGCCTGTAATGATACACGAATTTCTGTGTATAATTCGGATATTCAGTGTTTAAAAGCTCTGCAAGCCGGATAATTTTGTCTGGTTTTACCAGCTCTTTCAACCCTAAAATATGTGCATCTCCAACAAACACGATAATCTTGTTATATCTCGCAGACAGATCTAGAATGGATTGGGCCATGTACGCGTTTCGATCATCGATCAGTATCTTGGATAACTGTGGATAATGCTTGTGCATAATTTCTAGAATTTCAGATTCTTGATCCTGAAACTCACTGATTTTCATTTTTTTCCTGGTCGGAATAAAAGAAAGAAATATGGAGAAAAACAGCTTGCTCTTTTCTTTAAATCCCAGCTCTTTCAGTTTTTTAGATATAACCTGAACATTCATGTCCAGAAATGCAAGCGGAATGTCCAGTTTGTTGGCCATAGTTGCAGCAGCAAGCATCTCTCCGCCCAGTTCTGTACCCATAGACTTTGCAATATGAGATTGAAGTACTGACAGTAGCGTGAATATAGAAATACTCCTGCTTCTACGTCTGTCTGGAGAAAGTAATGCTTGATACCTGAGTTCGTCAAGCTCGATTCCAATAACATCCGGGTTTTCCTGAGTTACGATATAATCTATCTTTTGAGAAATGTTGAAAACATGTCCCACACCGATCATTATTATCATGTTTTAAGGGCTATATAATTTTATAGTATCTATATCTTTGTATATAGGACCTTCTTCTGTTAAAATGCTCTTTTTCAATTTTATGTACTCAGCATTAAAGCTTCCAAATTCTGTATTTCTGTATTTTTCTAAAACTGACCTGTCGATCCTGCTCTTAACCCTTGCGACTGTAAGATGTGGTAAATGCTCTTTTTCCATCTTGAATCCAAGCATCACAAGCTTTTTGTCAATTTGCATAGACATTTGCTCCAATGGGTTTTCATCCGTGCCGACCCATACTATCTTCACATATTCAAGAGATGGAAATGCGCCACAGCCTTTTAACGTTACTTTAAAAGCTGGAAACTTGAACGCTTCTAGAATCTTTATTATGTCTGGAGTAATGCTTTCTTCAATGTCTCCAAGAAACTTTAAGGTAAAGTGCATATTTTCAGGTTCTACTAACTTCATCTTTCCCGAGCTAGCTAGCTCTTTCTGGAACTTTACTACACTTTCGAATACAGGCACATCAATGGCTATAAAAGCTCTTATCACACTATTCATAATAGCTAATAATACCATAAACTTTATGTTTATTAAAGTAATCCCTTCCAATTAGTAAAGGTGAATGTCATGGAAATAAAACAGGGATTAAAATATGCAAAAACTCATGAATGGGTGCA
Organism: Thermoplasmatota archaeon; assembly: GCA_031961865.1. Lineage (GTDB taxonomy): Archaea > Thermoplasmatota > Thermoplasmata > Thermoplasmatales > ARK-15 > JAVRLB01. Next base: position 6,660 of record JAVRLB010000006.1, read on the forward strand.
GGTTACGGGATCAAGTGCCAAGATTGGTATATCTGACTATGCGCAGCAACAGTTGACTGATATTGTATACATGGAGCTTCCTGATAAGGGTGCTAAAATTAAAAAAGGACAGACTTTTGGAGTGCTTGAATCTGTAAAAGCAGTGGAAGATATATATGCACCAGTATCGGGAACTGTAATACAGAAAAACCAAAACGTTATAGACAATCCAGATTTATTAAATAACGATCCTTACAACGCGTGGCTAATAGAGATAAAACTAGATGATGAGAAAGAGCTCAATGAGCTGATGGATGACAAGGCTTACACGCAGTTTCTATCCACTCAAAAACATTAAAAGCATGAAGAGACAGGATTTATACTATAAACTTTCAAAAAAAGAGCATTATCGATCCCGAGCAGCGTACAAGCTTTTACAGCTTGATGCTCGCTTTTTTATTTTTAAAAGAGGGCAGACAGTACTGGAGTTAGGCTCGTCACCAGGCGGTTGGAGCCAGGTTGCAGCAGAAAAAATTGGAAAAGAGGGATTTTTGGTAGGTGTGGATATTAAGCCCGTTAAGAAACTAGAGGGTGCAGTGTTCATTAAACATGATATAATGGAAGATAGCGTCATAAATGAAATTATAAAAGTCTTGGAAAACAATAAGAAAATTGAGAAAGTGCAGGTACTTATCTCTGATATGGCTCCGCATACTTCTGGAAACAAATCGATAGATCACGTAAAATCGATCGCATTAGCAGAACGTGCTTGGTTTTTAGCAACTAATCTGCTGCAAAAAAATGGACATATGATAATTAAAGTTTTTAATGGGGATCTTTTACAGAGCTTCAGGAAAGAAATGGAAAAACATTTTGTATTTTGTAAAATAAACGTGCCTGATGCTACCAGAGAAGGCAGTAGCGAAGTGTATATTATATGCAAGAAATTTAAAGGCGTTGAAGAGTACCATCCAGCCGTTCTATCTCCATAATCACTAAAATTCTCTTGTATTTATTGTTGTTTATTATCTCTTTAATTTTGTCTGCAAAATGCTGTTCTCTCAAAAGCTCTAATTCTTGGTACCCTTTCAGCTTTATTACCTCTTTGTCCCATGATATTGCAAAGTTTTCAGGACTTGAAAAATCATAATGTTTGTTCCATAAATGTCCTTTTCTGTATGAATATCTTAAAAGATCGAACAATGAAACATGTTCCGTATATTGCTCATTGTACATTTTTTCATCTAGATCGATTGCGATCAAATCAACATTCTTAGATTTAGAAAACTCAATAATGGTCACATAGGAAGGAATTGGCATCCTTACTTTTCCAAATTCTTTTAGTTTCAGGCCGTATAAAAGTTCATAATCCGAGAGATCCATCTCAAACGGCTCTTCCAGATATTTTGACAGCCCTTCCAGCTCTTCTGGAGAAATACCAATAAGTATTACTTCCGGTTTTTCTTGCGATTCGAGAAGCTCGGATATTACTCCTGATTCAGAAACCAGACCCCGGACAGTACCTATAATAGTCACATCAGTGCTTAAGATCGTCTTATGCAATACCTTCATAATTTGTGTTCCTCTAAGATAGCTTTGATACTTATATTTTTCTTCACGTTCATAATATCTCTTATTGATATTACTGGTATTGATGTTTTATAAAAGCTTTCATCTTTAAACCTAGAGATCAAAAAAGATTCTTTTTCTGTAATTTTTGAGATTTTAGCTAGATCCTCGGATTTAGTTCTCAAGTCCTCTTTCTGATTTAATAGCCCTGTTAAATAAGTATCGTTCAAATACGTTGTAATAGCGTCTATATTAGAGTGCTTGGTATAGTAAATTCTACCGCCTACAACTTCGAATATGTTCGATATTTCTTCTTTAAAATCGTCGTCCGGTGCAATAAATTTATTAAAATCTTTCGGTTTTTCCTGGTACTTGAACGGATCTAAATTCTCAATTAAAGACACATCTAAATATTCTTCAAGTTTAATGACTACATCTATGGATGTTGCGCTTTCTCCCTCTTCATACATCAATATTGTTCTCCTAGATACCCTCCCCACACGTGCAAGTTCTCCTAGTGATATATCTTTACTCTCTCTTACTTCCTTTAACAAACGATTGTTAATTTTGACATAAAACCCGCCAGGCGCAGCAAAAGAAATAGGATATATAATATCTTTTACATACTCATAGAACGTCTTAAATGACAGAATAGGAAGTCCGTGTCTAGAGTATACCACTGAATCTTCCAACTTTCCAGACCCGGATCTAAGGCCTATAACTAACGGTTTAGCGCCCAAAAAATTGGCTAAGAGCTTCAGTTCTTCTGCAATCTCTATTTTTATCGTATCTACATTTAAAAATACTTTTATTATATAGAAGTCTTGCTCTCTCTTTGCTAAAATATCGTAACAGGTACCGCGAAACATTTGGACAGATACCTTAAAATTCTCGGCCATTAAAAATCTCGAAATTTGTTCAATCAATTCTTCTCTCGTTAACATTTTCAAATCTTTTAAAAATACGTAGTATATAAAGTTTACTAAAGTAGAACCTTACCGGACTAGATTTCGCAAAAAAGCTAATAAAAGAAAATTCCCTATCACGGTAAAGCTGGAAGAGCTTTCGTTTTACAAACATAAACAAGATTATTTAGTAGCTTTTTAACGAGCTCAACTGCCTGCAAGTCTGTTAAATTGCCATCTGCATCAAATTTCTTTTCAGCAAAAGTCACAAAAATCTCTGGATTGGTTAAGGTGTATGTGTTTAGTCCTGTAAGTACCTGTCTCAGGTGATATTGAGCTCTGAGACCTCCAAATCTGCCTACAGATACACTCATTATCGCTATAATCTTGCCGTTTATAGAATTGTCCTCTGGAGGTCTAGTAATCCAGTCTATTGCATTTTTTAAAACCCCGGAAAAAGAATAGTTATATTCAGGCGTGCTAATGATCAAACCGTCTGCAGTCCTGACTGCAGCTTTAAGTGTTTTAACCACCGGAGGAAGATCATGTTCTAAGTCTTGATTGAATATTGGAATATCTTTTAAATCGAATATTTCTAGTTCTGAATCTAAAGGCATCATTTTTTTCGCATTTACGAGCAATGCTTTGTTATATGAATCTTTTCTTATGCTTCCGGATATCCCTAAAATTTTTATCATAGATATCTAGTGTCATCGTTTTTCCAGTATATAACAGTTTCTGGAGCTCATCTTATTGAATTTATGAATTTTAAAAATTAGAGGTATTTTTATCTATTGAAATAATTTTTTTCATATTTCTGAAAAAAAAACCGAGATTAATCTCATTGTTATTACATTATTTGCATTAACGGTATTTGTTGAGCTTTTTCCATCTGATAAAGTTCCTTCTACATATATCTCTACACGGTTTTTGAGATCGCAAAAGTACTATATCTGATTTCTCTGATTATTTCAGGAATTGTTTTTGAATTATTAGTAATAGGAGATATAGATCCGCACAAAATATTTGAATGCAAACTCCATTTATATTACTGGAAATTAGATGCTCTATCTTCAGATATTTTTTCATGATCCTGAAGATCGCTCTATTTTCATATCTTTATTGAATATACGTATCTGGGAAATCAAAATATGTTATCTGACTAGAAGTAAATTTATTTCTATCGGCTTTTTCGACACCTAGATAGGCATTATTACTCTTCCAAAATTTAAAATTGCTTGTGTTTAACCTGTCCTTTCATAGAAGAAAATATAACACCCACAATAGTAACTATTAGCAACGTCAGTATCGTAATTTTATAAGCAGACAGATTTGAGCTTGCTAAAGTTAAAGCTTTACTTTTGGATAGATCATAGTCATACACAAGTGTAGCTATGCTAATTCCGAATATTAGTCCCAGACTTCGCATCATGTTTAACAGCCCACCTACAAGACTTAACTTTCCTGCCGATGCAACTGACATTACGGTTGTGTTGTTAGGAGGCGTAAACATACCCATACCAACTCCCACCATCACAAATGATAACAGTATGTAAAGCAATGATACTTGCAAATTTACAAATAGCAGAAGCAGGAATCCTAGTGACATCAATGTCATTCCAAGCACCGAAAACTTTACGTACCCGTGTCTGTCTGCCAGATGCCCGCTGATTGGAGCCATTATAGACATTGACGCAGGTATTGCTATTAGCATAACACCTGCCAAAAATCCGTTTAGTCCCAATGAAAACTCTAAAAAGAATGGAGAAATAAACATTATGCCGTTAAGGCTCAGATAGGATATCAACCCTGAAAAATTTCCAGCAGTAAAAACCCTGTTTTTAAACAGGCTAAGATCCAGCAATGGAAACACATTCTTCAATTCTACTCGTATGAATAACAGTAATAGGACCAATGATATGATTCCGATAAAGATGGTGCCATACAGCCCGAAAATACTCATACCTTCTGTAAAATCAATTAAAAATAGTCCTAAAAAGCCAGTAAATAGAGCGATACCAAGATAGTCTATCCGCTCTTTTTTTTCAGATATTACGTTTTTTGGTAGTACAAAATATGCCAGCACAGTTCCTATCACTCCCACAGGCACATTTATGTAGAATGCGTATCTCCAGCTAATGTATGTTACAAGAAACCCGCCGAAGCTAGGGCCAACGGCCATTCCAATAGCCTGAACAGCACCCTGAATTCCTATCGCTTTGCCCCTTTCTTCGCTCGGGAAATTGGCAGTAATGATAGCAATGCTGTTCGATTGAAGCATTGTTGCCCCAATGCTTTGAACAATTCTCCACAAAATAAACCAGATCATGTTAAATGAGAGCCCCACCATTGCCGATCCTATTATAAAGATCGTAAATCCCATATTGTACATAGTTTTTCTTCCGATAATATCTGAGATTTTTCCAAAGACCGGCAATAATATAGTAAGCGTAAGTAAATATGATAATGAACCCCATTCAACTATGGATAAAGGTGAAAAAAACACTTTTTCCAAGACTGGATTGATAATGTTCATCAGGTTAGCATCAAGTGCTGACATGAAAGCTCCAAACAATACAGTAGTAAGAATATACCATCTATAATTACTCTTGTCTGTAAAATAATTCAGGGGTACATTTCTGCGGGATTTCATTTTATGGATAAATCATTACATGAATAAATAAATTTCTAATTTTTTTAATAGGTCTGTGTTATGAAATTTAGATTTAAAAGGAAGTGCCTTTAATGCATTATATTATTAATTCATTATTATTGCAAATTTGAAATAGGCAGTTTATACTTTAAATACAATAAAATTATGCATAATACTAATTCTTTATGCTAACTTAACTTTATAATCGTTAACAGTACACATTTTTTTAATATTAAAATTTAAGAACTGTCTTTTCATAATTTACAAGTACTTCCATTTCTACAACCCAGCCCACGAGCTCTTTAGGATATATAGAACACCTGTTTTGTATTGATTTTATGTTCGATCTAAAATCACCTTCTGAAAAACCGCCTATGACCACCACACTATCTTTATTTAGTAGATCACCTAGCTTAGCATTTGCAGCGTCAGGATGCATAATGATCGGGGATATACCAAGTTTTTTTATCAGCTCTAGCAAGCTGCATTTTTCAATTTTTAAAAGTGGATTTTTGGAATCTGGAACCTGTTTGTTAAGGAAAAGAGATTCTATCAGTCCCACAAATCTATTATAATTTTTTGGAATCCTTGTTTCTGGATCCACGGATATAACATAATCATCTCTAGTATGAACATAGAGCCTCAGCATTTTTTCTTTATTTAAAATAGATTCCAAACCTATCAGCAAGAACATATGCACTATATCAGGCCTGCCTCTTCGATTCACGTTTTCAGGATCTATCTTTTTTATAGCCGTATGGTGATATGATGCATCCAGTAACAAATTTCCTGGATTTTTCTGCTTTGCCCTAGAATATTTTAATATCGCTGGATCTTTCCATAGTTCAGGCGGGATAGTTTCAAGCTCCGAGTCTGCAAGTATGATTGTTAACATTTTAACCAAATATTGATCCTATGCCTTCTAGACTGCTCTCATCCTGCTCTTTTACTTTCTTGTAGATAGTTTCGCGATCAGATGCAGAAAGCACGGTTGCAAAATCCTTGGATATATTAATAGCTCTATCTATTGCCTCTTCTGATCCTTCAATTATAACGTATAACGCTTCATCTTTGAGCCCGAGGGAGACATTGTCTCTTCTAATGATTGTTTGTCTGCTGACCAGATCGTCCTGGTAAAAGGAGTCAACCTTAGAACTGTTCTCTTTATTTATTTTAAGTACTGTATACATAATTGTATAACACCTTAAAAACTGTAATAAATACAATAACTTAAATATTTTGGAAAATTTAACTGTCACGGTTAAGAAGTAGCAAGATGAAACAAAGTACTATTAATAGCAGAGGTCAACAAATCATGGCAAGGTATTTAATTTCAATATTCCTTAAAAAGTGCTCTTTCAGAAAGTTGCACAAAAAAAAATTTATTAGCGACAATTGTCTAACAGTATCAAATGGAAACAGCAAACATCGTGATTATTGGTGCAGGCATAGTAGGCTTGGCTGTTGCTGCACAGCTTTCAAAAAGCAATGAATCAATTTATGTATTTGAAAAAAACAAAAGATGGGGGCAAGAAATTAGTAGCCGCAACAGCGGGGTGATCCATTCAGGCATTCATTACCCAAAAGATACGCTTAAAGCCACTTTATCCGTTAAAGGAAACTCTATGATCTATGATATATGCAAGAAATACAAAATTCCATACAAGAAATTGGGAAAACTAACGGTGGCAATAGGAGAAGAAGAGATAGAAGAGTTAGAGCATCTTATGAAGATGGGAGAAAGTAATGGTGTGGAAGGACTAAAGTTTTTAGATGGGGATGAGGTCATGAAATTAGAGCCAAATATTAAAGTGGAAAAAGCACTATACTCTCCTTCCACTGGCATAATAGAGCCAGACGATCTCATGAATCATTTTTACGCACAAGTTATAAACAATCAAGCAATTGTAGCAACAGATACAGAAGTCAAAAGCCTGAAAAAAACGGATTATGGATATGAACTTAGCGGAATAAGTGTTGGCGAAAAATTCAAGATCCAGGCAAAAACAGTCATAAATTGTGGAGGGCTATACTCTGACAAAATCGCAGAAATGGTTGGATTGGATATTGATAAACTTGGTTATAGGCTGCATTATTGCAAAGGAGATTATTTTCGTATATCTGGTAAGCCTCCTGTTAAGATGTTAGTTTATCCTGTGCCAAGGGGTCATGGTTTAGGCATTCACTTAACACCAGATCTCTCTGGATCTGTAAAACTGGGGCCAAATGCATATTATGTGAACAAAATTGATTATACTGTAGAATCCAGTCTAGAAGAATTTCGTGAATCGATAAGAAGAGTCTTACCTGCAATTGATGAATATGATATTCAGATTGATTCATCAGGCATCAGGCCAAAATTAGAAGGGCCGGAAGAGTCATTCAGAGACTTTGTCATAAAGCATGAAGCAGATAAAGATTTATATGGATTCATAAATCTAATAGGTATCGAATCGCCTGGCTTAACAGCAGCGCCAGCAATCGGCAACTTTGTATCTGAAATTTACGAAACTGAGATAAAAAAGTAGAAAATACTTAGGTGACGAGAAATATTTTATATTAGAAACGCTACTGTAAAACAACATGGAATATCGAAAATTAACACCTGAAGAAGAAAGAGTAATAATATACAAAGGAACTGAATTGCCATATTCTGGAGAATATGAACATAATTTTAAAAAAGGAATATACAGATGCAGAAGATGTGGAGCACCATTGTATAGATCAGATAGCAAATTTGATGCTGGATGTGGCTGGCCCAGTTTTGATGCTGAAATTCCTGGAGCGGTTAAAAGAGAAACAGATCCTGACGGCGTACGTACCGAGATCCAATGCGCAAACTGTGGTGCGCATCTGGGTCATGTTTTTGAAGGCGAAAACTTTACAGTAAAAAATGTGAGACACTGCGTAAATTCCATATCTTTGATATTTGAACCTGAGAAGTAAAAAAAATATCAGTAGTTAGGTTTTGCTTTCTCATACGCATATTTCAGGCTCTGGTCGTCTACATGGGTATAAATCTGTGTTGTTGCAAGGCTTGAATGTCCTAGTATCTGCTGTATAAATCTTATGTCAGCACCGTTTCTAAGAAGTGTAGTAGCCAAAGTGTGTCTAAGTACATGCGGTGTTACCTTCTTTGTAATGCCGCATTTTGAAGCATATGTTCTGACAAGCCGCTCTACATGAGCAGATGAGATTTTTGTTTTTTTCTGGCTTGTAAAAAGATAATCTTTTACTGGTGTACGGATTGAGAGGTATTGTTTCAGAGCTTCTAGAGTCTTATCCTCCATGATTACAATTCTGTCCTTGTCTCCTTTTCCGCTCTGGACATGTATGACTTTTTCTGCAAAGTCAATGTCCGAAATCTTAAGATTGCATAGCTCGTTAACCCTGAGCCCGGTATATGCCAGCATGGCAAGAATTGCATAATCTCTCGGGTCATTCCTAGCTGCCTCGAGCAATCTGGTAGTTTCGCTCAACGTTAGATACTTTGGGTTCTGTTTTGGTCTTCTAGGCACTGAAATGTTCATTGCTGTATCAAGCTTCAAGAACCGGTAAAAAGACTGAATAGCCTTTATTGCAGTATAAATGCTGTTTTTAGAATAGTATTTTTCAACTGCCATATATACTTTGTACTTTTCTATGTCTGCACTGGTAACTTTTTCTGGATCTTTCTGCGTGTACTCAAGGAAATTTTCAACTATGTTAAGGTACTCTCGAACCGTATTTTCACTTTTTTTGTCTCCTAGTAATGCGTTTTTGTATTTCTCTATTGCAACGTTTGTCATATTCATCCATTTTTTTGTCGGCTAATTGTCAGATATAGCATAACTATGATATAAATGTTTTTAAAAAATGAATGTATTGCAAGAAAAATATTTATTATGCTCTTTTTCCTATTGTTGCATACATAATGGTGATAGGATTTGCAAGATACTATTCTCTTATTGATCTCCGGGCTGGTGCTTATTTTTATAGCTACGGTAGTGTTTACCAACACTATTGAGCATATCGCAAGAAGAATGAGCTGGTCTCATTCTTTCACGGGTGCAATTGTAGCTCCTCTCATAACCTCATTTCCAGAGCTAACTGTTTTTGTAATAGCAGTATTCATATACAGGGGTACCACCGGCGCTGAAATAGGAATAGGTACAATCTTAGGAGAGCCTTTTATGGCCTCTACTATAGCTTACGCACTCGTTTTTGTGGCTATTATAATTGCCATGTCTTTAAATAAAAGGAAGAAGAGAGATTTAAAGGTAGAGAGAGTTCTGAGAATCCCATACGCTTTCATTGTCGTATTGTTCCCACTGATTCTTATACCCTACTTTTTCAATGTATTAATACTAAAATATCTGTTTGCTATTCTGTTTTTGGGAAGTTACGGATATTATATGCTACAAATGTACAAAAACAGGGCTGCAGAGTATGTTGAAGAAAGTGGAGATTTGTTGCTGAGCAGGGTTTTGGAACCAAATGTTGCGCTGGTTTTACAACTTATTCTCTCTATTGTAGGCATATATTTTGGATCTAGCATTCTGGTTCAGAGCATTGAACAGGTATCTGTTAACACGGGACTAAGCGCACTTGCTACTGCAATAATACTAGTTCCGGTTGGCACTGCAATACCTGAGACACTTAGTGCTATGATCTGGGCATATAAAGGCAAAGATAGTTTTGCAATATCTTCGCTGGTGGGAGAAAAGGTTCTTTACTCTACATTTTATCCTGGTATGGCGCTTTTATTTGTACCTTGGCTGCTGGACTATTATGCATATGTAAGTGTTATAGCAACTACAACCATATCGCTCATATACCTTTACTACATTAACAAAGGGCGTATACCATCTTATGCGCTGTTGTTCGGCTTGATATTTTTTATAATATACGTTTTTCTAGTATTTCCTTATTTATGATAAAAATGGCAGTTTAATCGCAAATGTAATATATAATATTGAAATAAATAGAACAACATAATATGAGATAAAGGAGCAAATAAAAATGGATCTCTTTGAGCAAAAAAGTATGGATAAAGTGGGAATAATATATGGAGACGTAGGCACAACACAAGTACAGTTTACGGTCGTGTCCAGCATAGATCAGGGAGAATATGTCCAGATTAAGCATCAGACGGTAGGATGGGTGCTTGGCAGAATAGATACAATTGAGAGAAAAACAGATCTGTCATCAGTAAAAGCACTGGAGATGAGCAACGGCGAAAAGGTGCCAATACAGGAAACTATAGTGGGAACTATCACGATTATAGGATACAGGGATGATGCGGGTATATTACAGTATCCAAAAACCCCTTTTTTTGCAGGTACAGAAATATACAAAGCTCAGGATTCTGTTATAAAAAAAGTGATTGGAATAGATTCAATCAAGAAGACTGGTGCTCTTATCGGGAAACTTTACAATCATGACATCCCGATATATTTGGACATAAACAGCCTTATCCAGAAACATGTAAGCATTCTATCAAAGACCGGTGGTGGAAAAAGTTACTTGACAGGCGTGATACTTGAAGAGCTTTTAAAACATAATGTTACAGCGGTGGTAATTGATCCGCATGGAGAGTACAGCAGTATTAAAAATCCTGCTAAAAACTCAGAGCAATTGAAAAAATATGGTCTGGATCCCAAAGGATTTGATTCTGACCTCCTGATATTCAGTCCTGATACAGCAGTAAACAAGGATTCTAAACCATTAAAGTTCACTTTGTTTCAGATGACTTCTAGAGAGCTGTTAACCCTGATGAACCTTGCAGATTATAGACCTTATCTTGTGCCGCTGCGAAAAGCTATAGACCGTCTGAAACTAGCTAATATAGAGTATGGCGTAGAAGATATAATCCGTGTTCTGGAAGAGGAGGAAGAGTCTGCAACCGTGAATGTGCTGGTAAATGCACTCACTTATCTTAAAGAGATCGGAATATTCGAAAAAAAAGGCACAAAAATAGATGAGATCGTGCAGAAAGGAAAGCTATCGATAATAAACCTCAGAGGCGTACCTCCAGACATACAGGAACTTGTTACACAAAGACTGTCATTTGCATTATTCGAGCTCAGAAAAAGAGACAAAATACCACCATTGATGCTCGTAGTGGAGGAATGCCATAATTTTGTGCCGCAGCAGGGCAAAGCACTGTCTTCAAAAATATTGAGAACCATTGCTTCAGAGGGCCGTAAATTCGGGCTCGGTCTGTGCCTGATCTCTCAGAGACCTGCTAAAGTGGACAAAAACGTGTTGAGCCAGTGCAATACACAGATCATACTAAAGGTCACTAATCCGAATGATCTAAAAGCAATAGGAAGCTCTGTGGAGGGGTTAACTAAAGGATCACTGGAAGAGATCCAGAGATTGCCTGTAGGTGTTGCGCTGGTAATGGGCGGAAACCTGAACATGCCACTATTTGTGGAGATAAGGCCAAGGCAGAGCAGACATGGCGGAGAAAGCGTTAATATTGTGGGATGAGCATCATGAACAATAAAATAGAGAAAGAAAAGCTTGAACATTACCTTGATATTACAAAGACCGCTCTGGAAAAAGTGAATGTTACTGTTCCAGAACCGTCACATTTAAACCGTGTTTCAGATGATTTTTTGAACATGATCAGGTCTTATTATAAAGATGCAAAATATTTTTATGAGCATGGGGATTATGTAAACTCTTTCGCCGCGGTGAATTATGCGTATGGCTGGCTCGATGCGGGAGCAAGACTTGGATTATTTGATGTGTCTGGAGACCACAGACTTTTCACGCTTACAGAATAGCTTTATAGCATCCTTTTTTCGTCTCATATATCAGTTTGCTCTCTTTCAATGCCTTGAAAATATTTTCAACCTCTCTGCTTTCCATATCCTTTTCAAACAGCAGTTTTTCAAAATCATCATATTGCCAGCAGTCTGGCAAAAACCAGTTCAATTCTGACAGTGCCCTCATTGCTATTTTCTGTTTTCTCTGGGTGTTAGATATCATTTTCAATTCAGTTAACTCTTTCTTTATCTGGGGCCTGTACTGTTCATAGATTCTCTCTATGATATCTGTAAAATGTGCAGACACGCTCTGTTCTATGAGCCTATTATTCAACCCGTATCTTTTAAGTGAATTGATCATGCGTATTGCCTGCTCTCCAAGTCCTCCATAAACGCTATCATTGAAGAATATATTGTTTTCCATACACTCTTTAATCTCAGGGATATTTTTTTCTAAATTGTACAGCATTCTGGCCCTGATCTCAAATATCTCTTTTGCGCTTAACTCGCTCTTAATATTAGAAAAATGTTTTAATAATGCCAAATGTCCGATATCTAAAGAATATTCTTTCAGTTCAGTGAGCTCAAACTGCAAATCATCCTTCGAGACCAGCAACGGCTGATCTATGTAAGTGATAATATCTTTCTGCATGCTAGATAACGCATTAGCATTTCCAGATTTTATGGCTGTAAAAGTGAGCTCTAATGAGTCAGTTCTAGATCTTAATATTCTGGATGTTTCATCTTCAGCCTTATGCTGATATTTGATGGGCATTGAAAATTTTTTGTAAATTTTTTCTCTTTCATCATACTGGTTCGCATATGATATTATTCCAGATCTGAACAGTGGATGTATCACTGTTTCGATATCTTTCACTGAGTCTTTGATCTTTTGTAACGAGGGCTGATCTGTAAAACGAGAAGCGCCAACTTCATAATTTATAAAATATGCTCCAATTCCACCACTTTTATTATAATAGATAGGTGTACTGATAAAAAATAGCTTTAAGAATCTATTTAATATAGAGCTGTTCTTATCCACGTTTTCATCTATCATGTTGAGCAATCTCTGTTCGTCTATTGCTGGTTTCACCTCTTTAAAGACATTATCTAAGTTCAGAGGATCAAGCTCATTTATTAAAATAAAGCGGCCAGAAAGAGTTATGTAATTTGATAATTCGTCAACGTTACCTTTTACTCTCACATAACTGTTTTTTAGTGTTTTTGCAATGGAATCAGGTATTAGCACAAGTATAGAGATAGAATTTTGATCGAAGCTGGAGACCAGCATTCTGACTTTATATGCACCATATATCTTAAAAAGAAAAGGTTCTAGCAAGTATCCTATTTTCTCGGTGTATAGAGACTTTAATAAGAATCCGGATCCTTCCCATTTTCTATTTAAAAAAAGTGTGCTTTTTTTTGTAAACTCATTATTTAATTGCCTGTTCAGCCTGTATCCCCTACTATAATAAAAATCATACATTTTCCTCATCTATATTTGCTGTATCTAAACAACAGATTTATTAATTGTTCTGACATAGCGTCTGTCAATATACCTTCCTGCTTTTTTTTCAATATGAACTCTTTTGCTTCATTTATTCCCAGTTTTGAGGCTTTTGCATAAATAGAGCCAGATATAGAGCCTCTGACATTTTCGGGCAATGATTCCAGTACTTTGTTAGTCAAATATGTAAATTCAGGAGTTTTGTGCATATCCAATTTTCTGTTTTTTTTAGATACATTTCTTTTCTTATAATCTGTATTTACCATCACTCTCCTTAAATTCATATTTGTTTTAAACTTTTCGGTTATTTTTTCATAGAGGAGTTTTCAAAATTCAATATTTTTTAGGTAGCTGTTCAGATACTTTTAAATATTGTTATTTATTTAAATACCAAAATGATGATAAAATTACAGAAAGGATCTGCCACTACGAAGCCATTACCAGAAGGATGTAGCCTGTGCGCTCTAGGTGGAAAGATGGTTTTGTTTGTAACCGGATTATGTAGCCATCACTGTTATTACTGTCCGTTAAGCGAGCAAAAAAAGAATCTAGACGTGGTTTATGCAGATGAGATGCCTGTAAAAAGTGACAAAGATATCCTATTTGAGGCAAAGATGATCAGCGCTTTGGGAACTGGCATAACCGGAGGAGATCCTTTAATAAAGCTTGATAGGACATTGAGATATATCAATCTATTAAAAGATGAATTTGGAGAAAAGCATCATATTCATCTATACACTGTGACCGGAAACAAAGATGCTTTTAAAAAATTGAAAGAGGCAGGACTTGACGATCTAAGAATTCATGTACCTGAGATTTACTGGGCTCGGTTAAAAGGCTCTGCGTATTCAAATATTCTCTTAGATGCAATAAATGCAGAGCTTAATGTTGGCATCGAGGTGCCAGTTATCCCGCACAAAGAAAAAGAGTTATTAGCACTTATCAGGGTTGCAGAGTCATTAGGTGTGAAATTTATAAATCTGAACGAGCTTGAATTTTCAGAAACAAACTGGCAGAGTATGAAACTGTTAAATTTTAAGACAAAATCCTACATTTCCACAGCTGTAAAAGGCAGCGAATCTACAGCTTTGAATGTGTTAAGAGAATCTGATACCGAGATGATCGTGCATTACTGTTCTGCAGCATTTAAAGATGGAATACAGATGAAGAACCGGTTGAAAAGAAGAGCGAAGAACGTAGCAAAAGAATACGAGATAATCACAAACGATAGCACATTGCTTAGAGGCGAGATCGATACAGATGCCCCTGAAAAATTGGCATTACGTTTGATAAAAAAATACAATGTTCCTGAAACACTAATAGAAATAAGTGCTGATAAAATATACATAGCGCCATGGATACTCGAAAAGATCGCTAAAGATCTTGATGAACAGTGTTACATAACGGAAGTGTATCCAACATGGGATCAGTTAGAAGTAGAGAAAATCAACATAAAAACCGAAAAATTATAAAATAAGCAAAGCTATATAGTATCTCTAAAGGTGAAAATAATAAATGATTCGTTTTGGCATAGCAGGAATACCACTATCTTCAAAAGGAAGAACTTTGAGAGACGGCATTGAAGACGCATATTTAATGGGGTTAACTGCTTTAGAAGTACAGTTCTTAAAAGTGAACATTTTTGAAAAAGAAGCTTTTGAAGAGTCAGGGCTATATCCGAGAGAAGTGGTTCCAGATAAGAAAGAAGAGAGCAGAATTATAGTGAACATTAGCAGAGCAGATAAAAATGGGAATTTTGTGCCTATAGGCATAAACTCAAAGATCGAGGAAAATGATATTTTGCAGATTTTGCAGTGGAACCTGGCAAGAAGCTATGAAGAGCTCAGGGATTTAAAGACCCTGACAAAAGAGCTGGATATAAAAATTAACATTCATACCCCATATTATATGGATCTAATAAACGATCCCAATCTGATAGAGAGATCTATGAATTATATACTATGGTCTTCATATCTCGGTAACGAGCTAGGTGCGGAGATGGTGATCAGCAACATAGGGTTATATGAAAAGTTAAAGAGCAATGATGCTTTAAAAATTGTTGATAAAAACGTAAAGCAAATACAAAAGAAATTAAAGAGCGAAAAGATTAATTTAAAGCTGGGATTTGAAACTTCAGAGAAGAAAGAGGTATTTGGAACACTAGATGAGCTTGTTGCGCTAAGCAGTAATAACAGCGGAGTGTTACCTGTAATAAATTTTGCAAAGCTATTTGCAAGGCAAGACTACACATTAAAAGAAAAAGAAGAGTTTGAAACAGTACTGGACATGGTAAAACCATACTATAAAAATGAGCTATATTTTCAATTTGCAGGCGTTGAGTTTACAGCAAATAATGATATCAGAATTTCACCAGTTAAAAAAGGAGACTTGAAATTTGAGGATCTTGCAGATTTATTAGTGCATGATGACAGAGAAATCACGATAATCTCAAATTCACCATTGATCGAGCATGATGCCCAGTATATGAGAATAATATACGAGCGTAAGCTGGGAGATTTATTGCAGAAAAAGGTGAAAAAATGATATTTAACACTGCTGAAAATTACATATTGGACAATCTGCGAGAAACGATGGAACATGTTGAAAAAGAAAAGATTGAGTCGGCCGTATCTATGATTCTGGAGACAAATCATGTGTTTGTGTACGGGGCTGGCAGGTCAGGCATAATCAGCAAAGCTTTTGCAATGAGGCTGGTACAGCTGGGTATTACAGCATATTTTATTGGAGAAACAATTACTCCAATAGTAACAGACCGGGATCTGGCCATACTGATTTCAAACCAGGGAACTACCAAGTCTACGTTGCTGGTAGCCCAGGTATGCAAAAAAGTAAAATCCAAGATTATAGTGTTAACAGGCAATGAAAATGCGCCTCTATTAAAATATGCAAATCTATCCTTTATATTAAAGATAAAAAAAGATAGTCCAGAGCTGGCACCTTTAGGCACATTATTTGAATTGAATACATTGCTATTTTTTGACAGTTTTATTGCCCAGCTCATGTCTGTGATGAATGAAACAGAAAAGAGCATGAGATCACGTCATGCTATCTGGGTCTAGAAGGATGAAAAATGAAGATCAATGAGATATTTTATTCAATACAGGGAGAAGGTGTACATATCGGAATACCCATGGTTTTTGTACGTTTTACAGGCTGCAATTTAAGATGTGAATGGTGCGATACAAAATATGCATTCTTTGAGGGCTCGCAAATGAATGTGGAAGAAGTGATGAAAGAGATCAAAAAATACAGGAGTCGATGGGTCTGCATAACTGGCGGAGAACCTTTATTGCAAGAAGAGGTATATACATTGATATACCAGCTTTTAAAAGAAGAGTATAATATACTTATCCAGACAAATGGATCGATATCGTTAATAGACATTCCTTGCGAAGATACTATATTTATAAATATGGATATCAAAACACCATCTTCAAAGATGCAGGACAAACTTTTAGATTCAAATCTTGAAATTTTGGGCAAGAAAGACAGCATCAAATTTGTGATTGCAGATGAAGAAGATTATAAGTACATGAAACTGTTTTTAAAAGAGCATGAGGTAGAAAGCGAAGTGATCTTGCAGCCAGAGGGTAACAAAAACTATAAAGAGCTAGTGGAAAAAGTTTTAAAAGACCGGTTAAATGTAAGAGTATTGCCACAGCTTCATAAATTGATATGGGGTGACCAACATGGAGTTTGAGGATAAAGAAGGAATATTGGCGGTTCAGATATCTCGGGATGCGGCATCAGAGTATTTGAAAGAACATAGAGTGAATGTTCCAAAAGATGTTCCTGAGAAGTTTAAAATGAAAATGGGCGTGTTTACGACGATTTCCAGCTATCCATCAAAAGAGCTGAGGGGATGCATTGGTTTTCCGGAGCCTGTTTATCCATTAATAGAAGCACTGGTAAAGTCTGCTATTTACGCAGCCACAGAAGATCCCAGGTTCATGCCAGTGGAATATGATGAACTAGATCATTTAGTTTTTGAAGTGTCTTTGTTGACGCCTCCATCATTGATTGATATCACTGATCCTGATGACTATTTCAAACTCATAAAGATAGGGCAAGACGGCCTTATTGCAGAGTTGGGTGGAATGCGTGGTTTATTGCTGCCGCAGGTACCTGTTGAAAATTCCTGGGATGTTAAAACATATCTTATTGAAACGTGCCTTAAGGCAGGGTTAAGCCCAAGCTGCTGGAAAAACAAAAATGTGAAGTTTTATAAGTTTTCAGGGACTATTTTTGAAGAAACAGAACCGAAAGGAAAGATTGTAAGAAAGAGGATCTGATCATGGATTATATATTGGATGGAAAAATCTCGAAAGACGGAAGCATAATAGATGTTAATATAAGCATTGAAGATGGAAAGATAAAAGAGATAAAAAAAAATATAACAGGTTCAAAAACGATAAAGATTGAAGGGTTGATCATTCCTTCAATGCTTGATCTTCATGTTCATTTTAGAGAGCCAGGATACACATATAAAGAGGACTTTGAAACTGGATCTTTAAGCGCATTGTTTGGTGGCGTGAGTTTTGTGATGGATATGCCAAACACGAAGCCTGTAACTGACAACAAAGAATCTTTTGAAGAGAAAAAACGATTAGCATCTGCAAAGTCATACATAGATTTTGGATTGTTTGCAGCAGTGTCTGAAAAGTATAATGAATATTTTGTTAAAGATGTTCCTGCATTCAAGCTTTATATGTCTGAAACTACCGGAATAAACCCAGAAAATTTGGATCTGTTGCTAGAAAACGCCTCAAAAATAGCTGCTGAAAAGATAATATTTGTGCATTCTGAGCTAAAATCAGAGTTTATGCACGGCACTGCAAAAAATCTGAAAGAGCACAGCATGATCAGGTCAGAGACCAGCGAGATCAATGCTGTTCGCTTACTGATCTCTAGAAACCTGAAAAATATGCATATCACGCATGTAAGCAGTCCTGATACCATACCTTATGCAGTCAGTGCAGATTACAGCACTGACGTCACACCTCATCATCTGTTTCTGAACTATTCTTCAGATTTAAATGCATATGCAAAAACAAATCCTCCAGTAAGATCAAAGCATACCGCAGATCAGTTATGGAATATGCTTATAGCTGGCAGCATTGACTTTGTAGCATCAGATCATGCTCCGCATACAGTAGAGGAAAAAGAAAAGGAATTTGAATATGCGCCATCTGGAGTTCCTAACGTAGAGACTACTCTGCCATTGTTTTTAGAACGTTTCAGAGAAGGAGAGATCTCGATAGAACGATTAATAAATGTGCTTTCAAAAGCTCCTGCAAAATTGTTAAATATTAAAAAAGGTAGCATTGAACCGGGATTTGATGCAGATTTAGTTGCGTTCAAGATCTCGGATGCGAGGAAAATAGATTCTAGAAAACTGCATTATAAATGTGGATGGTCCCCTTATGAAGGGCTACCTGCCATTTTTCCACACACTGTTATCGTAAGAGGAGAATTCAAAATTGAGAACTTTGAATTAGAAGCTAGTGCCGGCTCTGGCAAATACTATTACACGGATCACAATAATATTTAAGTATTGGTAAAATATATAGTAGAAAATAAAGGAGTAATGCCAATGGTATCGAAAGTAATAACCTCAAACTTTGAGATGATCGGACAACAGCTTGACTCTATTTTAAAGAGAATAGAAAAGCTAGAAAAAGATCAAGCTGAAGCAATGGTCATTATAAAGAATCTTGAAGGAAGCATTGCTTTTTTAAGTGTTTTATCAGCAAAATTAAACACTAATTCATACGAGATTACCTCTCAGATTGAGGATAAGATAGATGCCATATACAAAGACATTAACGCAGAAAAAGAGAGAATTATAAATGATTTTAGTACTCTCATTTCTTCAAAGTTTGTAGAACTGAAAGAGTATTTAAATTTCAAAGAGGAACCTTCAAAAGAAGAGCCAGAGCAGACTACGTTAAAAGATTTAGCGCCAGAGTCTGGCTTTACAAAAGATTCTGAAAGCAAGAAAAGCGTAAAAAGAAAGAGAAAAGATTGAAATATATCTTGATTTTACCTATTTTAACAGAGCGGAGGTTGCCGAGCCAGGTTAAAGGCGACAGACTCAAGATCTGTTTCTGTAGGGATCCGCCGGTTCGAATCCGGCCCTCCGCACTAGTTGCATATTGTTCGCATTCATATTTGTAAAGTTATAATTACCAAATCAGCCAAATTCATGTTTTTGTTAAGATCTTTGTAATATTTCCTATTTATCCTCCTTACAGCGCCTATGCCTGACTAGTTGTCGCAAAAAAAGCCGGTTGTTATGAAAATTTACTATTCATGCAACATCGATCACGGGAAAAAGAGATATAAACATGGAGGTTAATTAGGGAGGTACAATATCTTTTAGAA
The DNA here is from genome assembly GCA_031961865.1 of Thermoplasmatota archaeon. Lineage (GTDB taxonomy): Archaea > Thermoplasmatota > Thermoplasmata > Thermoplasmatales > ARK-15 > JAVRLB01. Next base: position 26,433 of record JAVRLB010000006.1, read on the forward strand.
ATTACAGCAAATCATGTACACTATCCTACTTTTTTGTACCCTGATGAACAGTAACTATTTTTAAGTATAACTTTTTTAAAAATATTACAAGTTAAGTTTACAACCAGTGCAGAGATAATGTAGAAAATAATTATAAGATTAGCTATTCAATAAAAAAAGGCCGTAATTGCTTGGATCATTGGTAATTACATAGGAGCTGTATAAAATTATCTTAAGAGCCATACTAGGCCTAAAATTGATGATACCGTGCATAAACCACGTTTGGATAATCTTTGGTTTGAATCAAATAAAAGATATTATTAGTTCTATGCATATTTTGATGATACCAATGCCTGTGATGGCAGTCTTTCTTTTAGACATAGGAATGACAGTAATATAATATCGACGATCATGAGTTACAGGTTTCAACATAATTACTTGGCACGAAAGCGTTTAAAAATTGCAGTTATGCTGCATTAATAAAAAGAAATGTACCCAGAACCGTCTTAATATTTGATGATTCTGGAATGTTCGTGCTTATTTTTTTGGCACAGGTTTATCAATATCCTCATTTTTTTCTTCTGAGAAATCTACTGGCTCAATATCCTTTTCAGGTGCTAAATTCAGAACTGGATTAGTAAACTTAGTTTTTTCTAAAGATTTTTCAGAAACTGTTATGCCATGAATAGCTTTGCTGATTATCCAGATTGTTGCAAATGAGATTGCAAATACTACAATTAATACTATCACTAATCCAAATTCTTCTATTCCTAACTGTTTAAGTGCTAGAAATCCACCGCCAAAAAGAAGCCCGTTCGGCAAATTGCTGTTGCCCGATGCGGTTGCAAATGCATTTTGTGTGAAAAATGCAATCATACTTAATCCAAATACACCGCCAAGTAAATGCACTGGAAATAAGCCTACAGGATCTGTGAACCACTTAAATCGTGAAAAGAACTTTTCTCCAGCCAAGAATAATGGCCCACCAATCAAACCCAATATAAAGGCACTGCCAGGACTGACAAATCCTGCTAGTGGCGTGATTATAACGAGTCCCATCAATATACCATTTACAGCGTATAGCAGGCCAGGGTTCTCTTTTGTCTGCATATATTTGAAAAACATTACTGAAATAAATGATGCAGAAGCTGCCAAAAATGTAGTAATTACAACCACGAGAACGTCGCTGTTAAATGCTAGAACACTACCAGGATTAAAACCAAACCATCCAACCCAAAGAAGCAAAATTGACAACGTAAGCCACCCAGCACTGACTTTTATTTTAACCTGTGTGCTCTCTTTTAAACCCCTAGATCTCTCTTCTCTCCATATTTGATATACTATTGCAAGCCCTGCTGCTCCTGCAGCAGCATGAACCACCAGTCCACCAGCAAAGTCTCGCATGCCCATAAGGTACAACCATCCTGACGGATTCCAGATCCAAGCTGCTGGCAGGTTCCATATAATTGTAAAATATACTACCGAGAAAATAAACAGCGCTGAAAATTTGACTTTTTTCAGTGCTATGACAGATACAAGAGCAAATGTGACTGATGCAGAGGCTGCTTCAAACAGGAAATAGGTGCCGGTTGTAAGCCCAGTCCCAAAATATGAAGAGCCAGTAGACCACCAGATTCCAGAAAGCAATCCAGATACACTGCCTGAAAAACCTCCAAGCAGAAATCCGGGTGCATAAAATGGATTTCCAATAAGTCCGCCAATGGTCGGCGCAAAGGCTGTATTAAATCCTACAATAGCCATCACGAATATTGCAGTTCCTGTTATAGTAATAGTCTTGATCAGACTTTCTGTGTATTCCAAGCCAAGTTCTCCAATCTCCAGAAAACCAACCGCTATCGTCATAATAAATATCAACAATGCTGCTATAACAACCCATAGATTGTTTGCTAAATATTCATAATTATTCAAGATATTTACTACTACATTTGGGATCATATAAATATCACTTTACCTTGCAATACATTGCATTATTATATCTTTTCTGACAAATTTTTGAAAATTTTAATTCATCAGCCAAAAAATTAAAAACACTAAACTTAAGTTGCAATAGAGCTAAAAATCCGGCTGTTAAGAAAATTTATTATACTTATTAGATATTGTCAGATTCCTTATAATAGCTTAAAAATTCGTTATATTAGCATATATATTATTTTTTCAACTACATAAATGTAAAATCGCAATATAAATATTGCTTTGCTTTTTATCATCCAAAATAAAAATATAAAAAATTATTATTTTCTGAAAATTGCAAGCTTTATTTCAGTCATTTCATTGATTGCAAATCTGATACCTTCTCTACCTATCCCGCTCTTTTTCATTCCTCCAAAAGGCATAGTATCAATTCTAAAATCAGAAGTGTCATTTAATAGTACCGTTCCATAATTTAAGTTATTAATAAATTTCATAGCATTATCCAAATCTGAAGTGTATACTCCAGCCTGCAGTCCATAAGGTACATCATTAGCCAATTTTATGGCTTCCTCAATTGTACTGAATGGTTTAAGTATCGTTATAGGGCCAAATACTTCTTTTTTCCAAATTTCGGAATCCAATTTTACATTTTCTAGAATTGTAGGATAATAAATATTTGATCGCCTTTCTCCACCAATCAAAATATTAGCGTTTTCTAAAATTGCTTTGTTAACCCAATCCTCTACTCTTTTAGCTTCTCCTTCCGTGATCATAGGTCCTATATCTGTACTCTCTTCTAACGGATTCCCAACCTTTAACTTTGTAGTTAAATCTATCAATTTTGATTTAAGATCATTATAAATAGTGTCTTTAATTAATATCCTCTGAGAATGAATACAATTTTGGCCCTGAGATTCAAAAGCAGCATCTATAATTGCAGGAGCCGCTTCATCTAAGTTTGCATCTTCACATACTATTACTGGAGAATTACTACCTAATTCCATAGAATATTTTTTTATACCACCTGTTTTTATAAGCTTTTCAGCAGCTTCTACTCCTCCGGTAAATGTTACCATTTTTATTTCATCTGAAGTAAGAAAGTAATTTGAAACCACACCTCCTCCAGATGATATTATTGTCTGCATGGTATATTCAGGTAAATCAGAACTGTTTATTATTTCATTAAATTTCAATCCAGAGACTGGAGTTAATGTAGAAGGCTTATTTATTATACTATTTCCTGCTGCAATTGCAGGACCAACTTTATGTGCCACTAAATTTAAAGGATCATTAAAAGGTGTAATAGAATATATTGGTCCTATAGGCACTCTATTATAATATGCAAATCTGTTTTTTCCTCTGACTTCTACATCCAAAGGAATTGTTTCTCCGTATATCCTTTTTGATTCTTCAGCTGAAAAAAGCATTGTTAAAGATGCTCTTTTTACTTCTTTTCTCGCATATCTTAACGGTTTACCTACCTCAATAACTATTGTTTTTGCAAGATCTTCACTATTTCTTTCTATCTCTTTTGATATATTAAAAAGTGCTTCGTATCTTTCATATGAAGCTTTATTTGAGAGCTCTTTAAACGCTTTTTTGCTATTTGATAAAATTTCTTTTGCATCATCAATGTTTGTCTCTTTTAATTCTAAAAACAACTTTTTTTCATATTTGTTCAATACGTTGATCATGATTGAAGATAATGCAATCAATATTTAAATACATAGTCTTTTTCGGGTTCTTGCCATTATTTAGGTTCATCTTTTCCAGTATTTTCTCATTATCAGAACACTAGCTAGCACTGCTATTATAACCACTATTAAAACCGTGGCAATGATCCAGTATTTGATCTGATCAGAAATGTTTTTTTATAATCTCTTCTATTTTAGTTTATCTTTTTTATCGACTCTATGCAATAATAGAGAATATTTATTTATAAAATTTGTTCAAAAAGGCAGAAAAAAAGTAGTTATTAAATATTAGAAATAGTATTATATTTAATTGGTTTTTGAAATTTAATAAATTAAGTTAAAGTAGCAAAAATGGAGTAATGAAAAATATGAACAAAAAAGCATTATATGGATTAATCGCGATCATTGTTGTGATCGTTTTAATAGTATCTGTAATATCTGTCGTAACTACTCAAAAAACAGCTTCAAAACCTAGTTTATCTATTAGTACAAGCTCTAGTTTTACTGCTGTTGGGAGACCTATATCTTTTATAGCTTTTGTCTCTGGAGGTTCTACAGAAAATGTGCTATTCAACTTTGGTGACGGCTCTACCGCTTCTGCAACATATTCTTCTGCAGTAAGCGGATACACAATTTCTCATGCATATACTGTTCCTGGAAAATATCTGGTTACTGCTACTGCTAATGTGAGCAGTGGTACAATAAATAATTTTGCAAACATAATATCTATCACAGTCACATCTAATACTGTTTCTCCTGCATTAGCTAGTGAAATAACAGAACCTGTAATAATTAGTAGCTCTCAAATATATACGAATGGTACGACATTTAGTTTAGCAGCCTCTTCTTTGCAGCCGCCAAGCGCTACAAACTGGACTATTGGCTATTATATCTGGAACTTTGGAGATGGAACATCGCAAAATGATTATGCTGTAATGAACGATAGTTCTGGATCATTTATGCCTGAAAATATATCATATGAATACAGGGCACCAGGGATATATGTAGTGACATTAAGCGTTATTACATTCAATGCTACTAATTATACTGGATCCAATTACATATTTAATGGCAATAACTATACATATTATCCATTATCAGACCTGTCCTCAATATTAGCAAGCGGACAGTACCAAAATAATACAGTAGAAAGCACAATATTGATTGTGCCGGCAGGCACCGTTGCACAGCTTGCTAAAACTTCGAGTACCACAACTAACCCCAACGAAATTATAAATGCAGAATTAGTACCTGGAGGGCCATATTCGTTTGATCCAGATATTGATTATGAAATGGTAGGCGGAGAAGTAATTTTAAACGTTTATGAGACTTTGTTAGCATATAATGGTTCTTCAGTAAATGAATCTCAGATTTTTCCAATGGTTGCAAGTGAGATACCTACAGTGGCAAATGGTGGCATATCCTCAAATTATCTGAACTATACTTTCCATATTAGAAGTGGATTGAAATTTTCAAACGGTGATCCTTTAACTGTATGGGACGTGTATGTAAGCTATGTACGTGCATTGTTGTTTGTACAGGGATCTCCAGGTACACCAGGCTGGATCATAGCATCAGATCTATTACCTGGTGGGGGATTTGCCAATAATGCTAACTCTTATCAAAATATTACAAAAGCAATCACATACAATAATGCAACTCAGACTTTTACGTTCCATCTTTTAAGGCCAAATGCGGCGTTTTTAGAGTATCTTTCAGATCTGTATTATTCTGCTATTTTGGACTGGAACTGGTTAGTTACAAACGGTGCGGGCATTACTTTTACACCCGCAGGGTTTCAGAACTATACACAATATGCAAATGAGGTAAATTATAATACATATATTCAATATCACGCCATGGGCACTGGACCGTACATGATATCTAACTATATGATAGGTCAGTTCATTACATTAATACCTAACCCTAATTATGTTCCTATCCCCGGAATTCCGGGATATAGTCATAAAGCAAATAATACTGTTGAGATAGAATGGATCAAAGATCCTGCTACAGAATTACTATTGTTAAAAGGAGGATTTGCTGATATATATTCTGGTCTTCCTAATTATTATTATCCTACCATAGCAAAAGAAGAAGCGTTGGGAAAAATAAAAATATATTCATTTCCAACAATGAGCTTATACTGCTTTACAATAAATCCAGACGTTAATGAGAGTTTGTTGTCTACATTAGGAGCTGGATTTCATATTCCTCAATATTACTTTGCTAATTTAGATGTAAGAAGAGCATTTGCAGATGCATTTAATTATGGAGAATATATAAATGATTTAGTAGGGAATCAGAAATATGGCGCAAATTTCTCGATGGGGTATCAAGGATATATACCTAAAGGCATGCCTGGCTATCAATCGCCCCAACAATTAGCTGCTGCAGGAGTATTTATTCCTACTTATAATCTTACTGCCGCAAAACAGTACTTGGAAGAATCTGGCGAATATAACGTAAGCATAAATATTCCGGGGATCGTATATGCGGGAGATCCTGTTGACTATTCAGCAGTAGCGATGTGGGGTCAAGCTTTGCACTCTATAGATCCCAATATAGTTATGACTCCAATGTATGTAACATTTTCAATGATTATGGGTTACGATGTGCCATTTGAAGATCCAACATCAATAGCTATGTCTGGATTTGTTCCGGATTATCCATTTCCATCAGACTATATACAACCTTGGCAAATAAATGGAACGAATGTTTCAATGATTGGACTGGATTATTCAATATTAAACTATAATCAGACTCCACAAGTAATACAAATGGAACAAGATGTTGCAATAGCTCAAAGTAGTGAAAACATAACACAATCTTTAAAATACTATGACTATGCTGAAGACATCGTTTTAAATCTTACTGCATTTATATACACGCAACAAGTTAACTGGTTCTGGTATTATTCTCCTTCATTATCTGGCGTACAATATGAAGAAGGGCCTACTATTGGTGGCGCCGGTGCTACAATATACATATACTTATCTAAATAATTTTTATTTTTTATTCTGAATAAGGTGATTGTATGAGTTGCAAGGTCGGTGTGCTTGAGGGAGATGAGCTTCTGGCTTATTCGTTTCCACCGCCACATCCATTTACATCAGAGAGAGCAAGCAGATTTTGGGCAGATCTCGCGAGTAGCAAGATAGAGCATAAACGGTTGAGTCCAGAAAAAGCGACCGTAGAGACATTAGAGCTTTTCCATACCAAGGATTACATCAGATTTGTGCAGTCAGCTTCGAAGCTTGGGCAAGGAACACTTGACTGGGGTGACACACCGGCATTCAAGGGGGTCTTCGAAGCAGCACAGTATGCGGTGGGTTCAACACTTGTTGCTGTCAGAGAGATAATAAATGGCAATATTGATCACGCTTTTAATCCCGTTGGTGGCTTACATCATGCAAGGCGAGATTCTGCTGCAGGGTTCTGCGTGTTCAACGACATTGGAGTCACAATAGAGGTGCTGAGGAAAAAGTATGGTATTGAGAGGATAGTATATGTAGACATTGATGTTCATCATGGTGATGGCGTGTATTACTCTTATGAAAACGATCCAAACCTATTCATCTTTGATATCCACGAAGACGGTAGGTACATCTACCCAGGCACTGGTAAAGAATCTGAGATCGGAACGGGAGTTGCAGAAGGGACGAAAGTGAACATAGCTCTTAGACCCGGAGCTGGAGATATCGATGTGTCAAATCTATTGCCACGCCTTGAAAAGTTTGTCCGTTCGTCAAGACCAGAGTTCATAATTTTTCAGTGTGGAGCGGATGGTCTTGCCAATGATTCATTAGGAGGGCTACTTTACACAACCAATACACATATTGCAGTTACATCTCTTTTGCACCATTTGTCTCATGAGCTTTGTTATGGGCGGATTATAGCACTTGGCGGAGGTGGATATAACGTATATAATTGCTCAAGTGCCTGGTTGGCAGCTGTATCCAGTTTGGTACACTTTTAAAAACTCTATAATGGCTTATTAGACTAAAATTACAGAGTGTCTTCAATATCTTTTAATTTAAAGAGTAATAACCTAGACATATTTCCAAAAATTTATTGAGTTAGGGGCAAAAAAATAAAAAAGATAAAAAGGAAGATTAACTCTTCCATAGATATATATACAATGTGTCTCCGCCACCGCCAAATATAGCGTTCTGCTCGTATTGTACTCCATGCAGATTTGATGAATAGAACCAGAATGCATTTGTTTGCTCAGTGTATGTGTAGAATGTAAGGTTCACACCCAAAACTTCGGCCTCGTCATAGTATTTAAGCGCTAATGTTGCATTACC